>CABQOK010000048.1 GCA_902465755.1 uncultured Anaerococcus sp. | reverse complement strand
TCTTCGTTTGGATAGGATTTTAAGTGAAGCCCCGATTCGTTATCTGATCCACATCCCCAGCAATGTTTAAATCTTTCTCCATAGGTGTCTTGGATCGCTATTTTCTTATCAATCATATAATATTCCTTCCTCGCTTGTGCGATTGTTTTCCTTGTTTATAAATAAATTAGCTCCCAGCCTAAGCTAGAAGCTAGTGTTTACATTAAGCTGTATCCTATAAGCATCACTATTGGAAATGATAAAATCAGCAAAACAATGGTTATTGTCTTTTCCTTGATAGCAAATAATAAGCCAACTATACCAAGTATTGGGCAAACTATTAGAGTTCCAATTCCTACAGGTCTTAAGTTTGTATAAGCTTCTAAGATATCAACAGGTAGTATCAAAGATATTCCAAATACCAAAAGACCTATTATGAAAAATATCATACTTATCTTTCTCTTGTTCATATTCCCTCCTCTATTAATAGACTTATACCCAATTTGACTTAGAGCTAATTATTTTGTAAGTCTTTCTTCATAAGTCTTATCTATTCCTAAAAGATCTTTTACTTTAGCCATATCTACTTCATCAAGACTTTGAATTGGCCAGTTTGGAAAATCGTCTTTATCGATCATAGTTACCCTTATTCCTTCTTCCATTGAGCCAATCTCTACTGAATATTTTAATATTTCATAATCTAAGTCGATAGTTTCAGCATATGTTAAATCCTTACAGATAAAATATTTCTCAAATTGTAGGCTCAACATAAAAGGAAATCTCTCCTCTTGGTTTGCTAGAGTCTTTCTAGCGAAGTCGTCTCTTGGATTTTCCTTAAGTTTCTTATAGATTTCCTTATAGGAATCGAGGGAGAAGTATTCTTCAATCTTTCCTAAATCATCTTCTATTTTTGAAGTATTTTCCTTATTCTCATATCCTCTTAAAACTTTCTTAAACTCATCTAATAACCTATCTCCTTCGTACTGGTCAGATAAATCGAACAGTTTATTTATAATTTCTTCATACTTAGATGATTTAATATAGAAATCTGCTAGATCATAGTTAATAAGGTCACTTGCCCCAAGACTTGATCCTGTCAAGGCAAGGTATTGACCTAAGGCTTGTGGTAGCTTTGAAATCTCCTTACATACTCCAACATCTGGTACAAAGCCAAGTCTTGTCTCTGGCATTGCCCAATTTGTACTTTCATCAGCAATTTTTATATCGGAGTTTATAGTAAGACCAATTCCCCCTCCCATGGTTATCCCAAACCAGTGGCTGATTATTGGTTTTTCATATCTTTCGATGTACTTATCAAGCTCAAACTCTGTCCTAAAGAATTTATCTTTATCTTTCTCATCATCATTTGTCAGATAATCCTCGTAGACTTCCTTAAGGTCTCCCCCAGCACAAAATCCCTTATCAGCCAAGGAATCAAATAGGACTGCCCTAATTCTTCCGTCATCCTTCCATTTTTCTAATATATCATGAATCTCATATATCATATCAAGATTTAAAGCATTGATTTTATCTGCCCTATCAAGATAGATAATACCTATATTATTTCTAACAATCGCTTTTATCATTATTCCTCCTTCTATTAAATTTTCATATGCAGGGATATCCCCTTATATAAAAGTTTATTGTTAATAGCTTATTAACTTTATCTAATAGTCAATACTCACTATTTATTTTTAATCTACTTACTTTATAATTCTACCCAAAAGAAAAAAATTCAAGCAAGCTTGAACTTACCTGAATTTTCTTTAGCATATTAAATATATTAAAATAATTTGCGAGGATTTATTTTCTTTCGCTTAAAGGAACATAGTCCCTTCTATCATTTAAGGACTTGTAGGCAGGCCTAATTATTTTCTCATCTTGAATTTGCTCTAACCTGTGAGCTGACCAGCCAACGGTTCTTGCTATAGCAAACATAGGAAGGTAGAGCTCTCCAGGAATGTTTAGCATATCGTAAACAAAACCTGAATAAAGGTCTACATTGGCACAAGGAGGATATGGCCTATTTTGCCTTTGACTAATCAATTCGCCGCCTAATTTTTCTACATTTTCTATAAAGTGAAAATCCTCTTCCCTTCCCTTGATTTTAGAAAGTTCTCTGGCCTTTTTCTTAAGAAGGATTGCTCTTGGGTCTGATAGGGTGTAGACGGCATGACCTAGGCCGTAGATTAGACCCTTATTATCAAAGGCTTTTTTATCTAAAATCTTTTCTAGATAAGCCCTAAGCTTATAAGTATCATCTATATCATCTACATTTTCTCTGATATCTTTGAGCATCTTGCTTACTTTAAGATTCGCCCCACCATGCTTGGGCCCCTTAAGGGAGGCAAGACCTGCTGCAATAGCGGAATATGTATCGGTCCCAGAGGAAGAGACTACATGGGTTGCAAAGGCTGAATTATTTCCACCACCATGCTCTGCATGAATTATAAGCATTAAATCTAAGATTTCTGCCTCAATTTTCTCGTAGACTTGATCATTTCTTAGCATCTGCAAGATGTTTTCTGCTATGGTTAGCCTATCATCTGCATTATGGATTATAAGTGATTTCTTATCAAAATTATGGATTTTGACCTGGTAGGAGTAGACTGCAAGGATTGGTATCTTTGAAATTAGAGATAAGGATTGCCTTAAGACATTCAGGGCATCTGTCCCATCTGGATTTTCATCGTAGGTATAAAGTGCAAGCATGGACCTCATCATTTTATTCATTATGTCAGATCCAGGAACCTTTAGGATTATATCCTCAAAGAAACCATTCGCCAAGGCTCTTTCTTCGACTAGGATACTCTTAAAAGATTTAAGCTCTTTTTCATTTGCTAGTTTACTGAAGAGTAATAGATAAATTACTTCCTCAAAACCTAATCTTTTATCCCTATCTATGTCTTCTACAATTTCTGTAAGTGGGTAGCCCCTATAATAGAGTTCACCTCGGCTAGGAATTTTCTTTCCATCTATGATTTTATATCCTGATACATCCCCCACCTGGGTTACTCCAACAAGAACTCCAGTACCGTTTTTATTTCGAAGTCCTCTTTTTATATTATAATTTTCATATACTTCTTTTTTGATTTTATTGTTTCTTTCAATCTCTTGAGCATATAGTCTAAGTCTTTCTTCTTGTTTCTTATCCATTATTCTCACCCAAAAAAGAAATAATCGTATCTGTAATGCCTGTAGTCGTATTAAATCCACCGAGATCTCTTGTGTAGTTTTTCTTATCCTTTAAAGTTTCATAGATTGCCCCTCTAAGAGCTTTAGCCTTATCTTTTTCTCCTATATCCTCGAGTAGCAAGCAGAAGCTTAAAAGAAGGGCTATAGGATTTGCGAGATTATTCCCTGCTATATCTGGAGCAGAACCGTGAATTGATTCATAAATTGCAATATCTTTTCCCTTGTTTACTCCAGGCATAAGGCCTAGTCCTCCAACAAGACCAGCACCAAGATCTGATATGATATCTCCATAGAGGTTTTCTGTAACTATTACATCAAATCTTTCTGGATTAATCACCATCTGCATGGCAGTATTATCTACTAGAAGCTCTTCGAATTCTATATCAGGATAAGCTTTGGCAATATCCCTAGCCAAATCAAGGAAAAGCCCATCACTTAGTTTCATGATATTGGCCTTGGTAATGACACTTACTTTGTTGCGATTATTGGCCATAGCATATTCAAAGGCTGCCTTAATTATTCTCTCTGATTTTTCCCTAGTGATAATTTTTAAAGAATGTGCCTCATTATCAGATACCATCTCTTCAATTCCAGCATACAAGTCCTCAGTGTTTTCCCTAAATATAACCATATCCACTCCATCAAACTTCAAATCAAGAGGACCTGGAGCCTTGATGGGTCTGATATTTGCATATAGGTCAAATTTCTTTCTAAGCTCTACATTAATAGATCTAAAGCCATGGCCAATGGGAGTTGTGATTGGTCCCTTGATAGCAATTTTATTTTTATTAATAGAGTCGAATAGGGCTTTGGGAATGTAGACTCCCTCCTTCTCAAAGACAGAAAAACCTGCATTTATTTCTTCAAATTCTATATCAACTTTTAAACTACTTACTACTTTCTTTAGGGACTCTGTAATTTCAGGCCCTATGCCATCACCTTTTATTAAAGTAACTAACATACTACTATAATTCCAATCCTTTCGCATAATTTAGATAGCCCCCTTCTAGGAGGATTTCCTTCTCCCTTGCTGATAGGTCGGCTTTTACTCTAATCTTGTTATCCTTTGTTAAATCCTGTAGGATAAGCTCCCCTTTTTCTATATCTTCTCTTATATTAGAAATTCTAATATTAGAAATTCTAATATCATCATATTCATCTATCTTGTCATAATCAGCTGGCTCAACAAATTCTAGGGGAATTATAGCATTGTTAATAAGGTTTGACCTATGTATCCTTGCAAAGGACTTGGCTACTACCGCCTTGATTCCAAGATATAAAGGAATGAGGGCAGCATGCTCTCTAGAAGAGCCCTGACCGTAGTTTTCGCCAGCCACAATAATTCCTCCCCCATATTTTTCAGCTCGCTTCTTAAAATCATCGATCTTGGTAGTGAAAGCAAAGTCTGATAGATAGGCTATGTTTGACCTAAATGGTAAAAGTTTAGCATTTGATGGACAGATATCATCCGTAGTTATCCCATCTCCTGCCTTATAAATCACTTTCTTTTCTATATCACTAAGCCTTTCTGACTTTGGAAAGTCTTTGATATTTTTCCCCTTGACCGTTTCTTTTACCCTTTTCGATTTGTCTGCTATTGGCTTTATAAAATAAGCTTGAGTTTGCGTGAAGTTTACATTTCTATCAAAGTTTGTCTCATATGATATTTCTCTTGGATCTGCTATATAGCCTAAAACAGCACTAACTGCACAAGTTTCTGGACTTGCTAGGTAGATTTGGGCATCCATAGTCCCAGACCTTCCCTTAAAGTTTCTATTAAAGCTCCTTAGGGAAACTCCTCCTGTCTTTGGAGCTTGGCCCATACCTATACATGGTCCACACCCTGACTCTAATACTCTAGCTCCCGCCTTGATAAAGGTGGCAAGAGCCCCATTTTCTGAGATTTTTTCTAAAATCGTAGCAGATCCTGGAGAAATGACTAAGGATACATCTGGATGAACGGCCCTATCCTTTAAGATTGAGGCGACTTTCATCAAATCTTCATAGGATGAATTAGTACAGGATCCTATGGCCACTTGATCGACCTTTATCTTTCCTAAATCCTTGACTGACATATATTGGTCTGGGAAGTGGGGTCTTGCTACAGCAGGTTCAATCTCACTTAAATCTATGTCGATGGTCTCATCATAGGAGGCGTCAGGGTCTGCTTCTAGCTTAATATAATCATCCTCCCTATTTTGTGACTTAAGATACATTCTAGTATTCTCATCTGTCGGGAAAATCGAAGTAGTAGCCCCTAGCTCTGCCCCCATATTACAAATTGTAGCCCTATCTGTAAGGGATAAGGACTTTACACCTTCCCCGCTATATTCCATAATATATCCAGTTCCACCCTTAACACTTAGCCTTCCTAATATGTATAAAATTACATCTTTACCGTTAGCATATGGCGGAAGACTTCCTTTAAGATTTACACCAAAAATCTTAGGTACTTTGACAAAATAAAATCCCTTAGCCATAGCGACTGCAACCTCAAGTCCTCCTGCTCCAATGGCAAGTTCTCCTAAGCCTCCTCCTGTAGGAGTATGGGAATCAGACCCTAGAAGCGTTTCTCCTGGTTTTGCAAACTGTTCCAGATTTACCTGATGGCAAATCCCACCTCCTGCCTTGGAGAAGGTTATGCCGTATTTATTGGCAGCAGATTTAATAAATTCGTGATCGTCTGCATTCTCAAATCCTTGTTGGAGAATGTTGTGATCTATGTAAGCAAGAGAGTTTTTTGTTTGAACATTTTCTATATCCATAGCTTCTAATTGAAGATAAGCCATAGTCCCTGTAGAATCTTGGGTTAATGTCTGATCGATTTTTATAGCGATCTCTTCGCCTGGGATTAATTCTCCCTTAAGCAAGTGACTTTTAAGTATTTTCATAGCTAATGATAAGCCCATAGTTATCTCCTTTACATTAAAGCATTATCGTATCATAGGTATTATTATACTTTGAAATTTATAAAATGAAATTATCTTAGTGATTTTTGACAAAAGAAAACCCTAGCTAAAACTTCCTCTCTCAAAGCTTTAGCTAGAGTCTAATTAATTAACCTAACATTATTTTTTCAAGTTCGAGTGGTTCGATATACTTATCTCCCTTATAAGCCCTCATATTTCCACCTGAGATTTCATCTATTAGGGCTACCTTGCCATCTTCAATCCTGCCAAATTCAAATTTGATATCATAAAGGTCGAGGTCCTTCTTTCCTAGCTCTTCTCTTACGATTTCACCAATATTTAAGGCTAAGTCCTTTAGCTCTTCGTATTCTTCTTCAGTCATAATGTCTAATAAAACTAGGGCATCTTTGGTGATTAGTGGATCTTCTCTTTCATCATCTTTTAGGGTGATTTCTACATAAGGATCGATCTTTGTTCCACTTTCGATATATTTGCCATATCTTCTTATGAAAGATCCAACTGCGTAATATCTTACTATTACTTCAACACCTTGACCGAATACTTCTGCCTTTTTTACTATAGCTTCGTTCTTATCTAGGTCAGCTGAAATGAAGTGAGTTGTAAGACCCTTATCATTTAATTTCTCATAGAAGAACTTGGTCATGGCAACAGCTTGGTGGCCTGCCCCTTCCATTGTAAGTCCCACGCTGTTGGCACCTGGATCGAAGACTCCGTCGCTACCTGTAACATCGTCTTTGAATTTTAATAGATATTCTTCTTCATTTAATTTGTAAACGTCTTTTGTCTTTCCTGTGTATACTTTCTCCATTTTAATCTCCTTATAAATTAATTTTGATATCCTTATTACCGCTTCTTACTTTACCAATTACTTGAGCCTTGCCTTCTAGGAGGTCTAGGGCCAAATCTTTATCTTTCTCGTCTACAAATACTACCATGCCTACTCCCATATTGAAGGTATGATACATTTCATCTGTGTCTATATTGCCCCATTCCTGGATCTTAGTAAAGATAGGATCGATAGGGAGATTACTTAAATCAAAGTCAACTCCCAAATCGTCTTTAAGAACTCTAGGGACATTTTCATAAAGACCTCCACCCGTTATATGAGCAATCGCCTTAAGGTCTAGCTTTTCCATCAAGGTCTTGATTTCTTTAGCGTAGATTTTGGTAGGTCTTAGAAGTTTTTCGCCAATACTTTCTTCTTCACTAAAGCTATCATCAAGACTAACTCCTGCTTGTTCCATGCTAGCCCTTACCAGGGAGAAGCCGTTGCTGTGGACTCCAGATGAGTAAAGACCTATGGCTATATCTCCTTCTTTTAGACTTTTTCCATCAATTAACTTATCCCTATCGCAAATTCCTACAGCAAAGCCTGCTAAGTCATAATCATCTTCCTTATAGATACCTGGCATCTCGGCAGTTTCTCCACCTATTAGACTTGCTGAGGCCTCTTTGCATCCTCTTGCAACTCCTTCGACAAGCTTTGCCATCTTTTCTGGATTAAGCTTACCAGTCGCTATATAATCTAGGAAAAATAGGGGCCTTCCTCCCTGGCAGAGGATATCATTAACACACATGGCTACACAATCAATACCTACTGTATCGTGCTTATCCATCTCCATAGCAAGTTTAATCTTTGTCCCAACCCCATCTGTTCCGCTTAGGAAAACTGGATTGTCAATTCCTGTAAGATCTGGCGCAAAGGCCCCAGCAAAGCCTCCTATATCTGTTAGGACTTCTTTGCTATGGGTCTCTTTTACGATTTTTTTGATTAATTCAACTTCCTTATAGCCCTTTTCCTTATCGACTCCGCTATCCTTATAAGTTAGTTTTGCCATTATATTTCACCGAGATTTTTATCATCTGCTATAACTTTTTCAAGCATTTCTTTCTTGTGATTCTTTAGTCTAGAGGCTAGGTCTTCATCCTTTAGGGCAAGAATTTGTATAGCAAGGAGGGCTGCGTTATTGCCACCATTTATAGCTACTGTAGCTACTGGAACTCCCTTTGGCATTTGTACCATTGATAGTAAGGCGTCAAGACCTGCTGTGTTACTTCCACCAACTGGAACACCTATAACAGGTTTTATT
>CABQOK010000047.1 GCA_902465755.1 uncultured Anaerococcus sp. | reverse complement strand
AATCCAATCTATAAGAGAATCCAGCTAGAAAAACTTCAGACCATAATAAATTATGTAAATACTACAAGTTGTCTAAGACAATATATACTCAATTATTTTGGCCAAGATGCTGCAGATTGTTGCGGAGCCTGTAGTAATTGCCTATCAGAGATAGAAAAAGAAGATGCGACTGTGGATAGTCAGAAGATTCTATCTTGCATCTACCGCCTAGACCAAAGATATGGAACATCTACAGTTGTAGATTGCCTAATGGGATCAAAGAATAAAAATGCCAGGGAGAAAGAACTAAACAAGATATCAACCTATGGCATTATAAAAAATAAATCCAAGACCTACATCAAAGACCTGATAGGAACTCTCACAGCAGATGGCTATATCAAGGTCTCTGGCACAACTTATCCTATCCTTAAGCTTACAGAAAAATCCAAGGACGTCCTTTTCGGAGAGGTCAAAGTCCTAGTCAATATCAGAAGTAAAGAGGAAAGGGTAAGAAAAGACGGCTTCGATGAAAACCTAAGCTATGACGAAAAGCTCTTCAAACACCTGAAAGAAGTAAGGCTAGATATGGCAAGAATGAGAAATATACCACCCTTCATAATATTTTCCGATGCAAGTCTTAAAGTAATGTCCCAGAAAAAACCAAGGACAGAAGACGAAATGCTAATGATCAAGGGAGTAGGAGACAAAAAACTCCTCCAATACGGGGATATATTTCTGGCGGAGATTAGGGAGTTTGAGAGATAATAGTATTTTAGCGAAAAAAATAATTTTCAAGAAACAACAAGCAAAAACGGGCACTAAAGCCCGTATTTTAATTATCTAATTTTAAAACATACTTTCCTTAACATCCTCTTCTCGTCTCTTGCCAAGACCCATCATGCCTAGGATATAGCCTATCACAAAGCATATTAGGGATGGAACGAACCAAGTAAAGCCGAACTCTGCTAGAGGAAGTGATTTTATCGTATCAAGTAGGGAAATTAGTCCAAATTTCTCTCCGAAAGTTTCTATAAGAGCTACAACTAATACCCCACAGACCATCAATATATAGGCCATATTGTAAGGGATCTTCTTTTCGAAACTCATATAGAAGACTAGGGCAATTATTATAGGGTAACCTACAGTTAGGACAGGTACAGCTAGATTTATTATAGCATCTACACCTAGACTTGAAAGTAAATAACTAATCACAGTAACAACAACCACTGTCACACTATACTTAACCTTACCTCCACTAAGCTCTTCGATGAAGTTTCCAGCAGATGAAGTAAGACCAATCGCTGTAGTAAGACAGGCGAGCGTTACCGCTATACTAAGGGCAAGCTTGCCGAAATTACCTAAAAGCATATAGACAACATTTACTAAAATATCTACACGAGAATCATCTGGACTAAATACCTTACTTGCGCTAGCCCCAAGATAGGTTAGACCACCGTAAACTATGGCTAGAAATATGGAAGCTACAATTCCCACACAGATGATAAAGGACCTTCTATCTTTCCTAGAGGCTTTTCCATAGCCCTTCCTAAGAATATCTGTCACCACAATACCAGTAAATAGAGGAGATGCAAAAGCATCAAGAGTCTGATAACCTTCGTAGAAACCATTTACGAAATATCCACCATCTTTAGTACTTTCTATAGGTGTCCCAATAGGATTTACTATAGCCTTTACTATCAAAACAAAAAGGAAGAAAAGTAAGGCTGGAGTTATATATTTTCCGATAATATTAACCACGTTACTTTCCTTAAAAGAAAGCAAGAGGGTAATGGCGAAAAATACAAAAGTAAGGGCCCAAATCGGTAGATTAGGGAAAAATGGTGCAAAGCCCACCTCATATGTAGTTGCAGCCGTTCTAGGAATCGCAAAGGCTGGTCCTATGCAGATAATTGCAGCAAGGGTTAGGACCTTGGAGAAGGTAGACCCAACACGCTTTCCGATATCAACAGCTCTCCCGCCAGCAAAGGCAGTTATAAATACAGTTAAAATTGGTATAACAGGGTCGGCAAGAAGGAAACCTAACATAGTCCTAAACCAACCGCTGCCAGCACTTACGCCGAGATATGGAGGAAAAATTAAATTTCCTGCCCCAAAAAATATGGCAAAAAGCGCAAGTCCGCTAACCAAAATATCTTTTTTTCTCTTATCCAAAAGTTTCTCCTTTATAATTAAACAAAAATTTTAATAATTAATTAGTATTATACTCACTGTAATCTTTTTAGCAAAGGGTATTTTCTAAGAATTAATGTGTACGAAGTCTACTATACTCTAAATAATTTATAAAAGCAGAAATTATTTCATCAATAGTACGATATTGTCTTAGTGTTATAATTATAACAAGTATACGATACAAATTTCAACTTAAGTAGAAGTTAGTAAAGAAAAACCGACGCAAATTTTGCGTCGGAAATACTAGGTTTTATATTTTCTTTTTTAGTATTCTCATTGCCCATAGGATGGATATGATTGAAACTCCTACGTCGCCGAAGATTGCCATCCACATGTTGGCGTGACCGAATAAGCCTAGGATTAGGATTGCGATTTTCACAAGCATTATAAATGTTACATTTTGTTTTACTGTTGTGTTGGTAAGTCCTGCAATGTTGACTAGCTTTTCTATTTGTGAAAACTCTCCGTTTGTTATTAGGATGTCAGATGATTCTATAGCAAGGTCAGATGCAGTTTCTCCCATAGAAATTCCAAGGTCGGCGTTTTTGAGGACTGGGGCATCATTTATACCGTCGCCTACGAAGACTGTCTTTTCTCCCTTTTCCTGGTAGGTCTTCATTATTTTAAGCTTCTCATCTGGCATGACTTGGGCGTAGTAGCTGTCAAGCTTAAGCTTATCCGCTGTATCTTTAACTGCAGCGAGATTATCACCTGATACTATGGCTATTTCTTTAAATTTATCCTTAAGTTTCGCAATTGTCTCTTGGGATTTATCCTTGATGTCATCTTCTATATAGACACTTGCCGCAAGCTTATCGTCAATAGATAGGTAGATGGCTCTTTCTTCTTTATCATCTATCTTGAGATATTTTGGAGAACCAACTTTGATAATTTTTCCATCTTTAGTCTTTGCCTTTACACCTTGGCCCTTTTCGTTTTTAATTTCTTCAAAGAGGTCTTTCTCTTCTCTGTCAAGCTCTTTACTTATAGCCCTGCCAATAGGATGGGTGGACATGTTTTCTATGTTGAAGAGATAGTCAATAATTTCTTCACGATCAAAGCCTTCTTCGATTTTTATATCCTTGATTTTGAAATCTCCTGTAGTTAAGGTTCCGGTCTTGTCTGTAAGTAGGACTTCTGCCTTATCGAGGATTTCGAAATATTGGCTACCTTTAATTAGGATGCCGTTTTTGCTCGCAAGCCCCAGCCCTGACATAAAGGATAGGGGAACGGATAAAACTAGGGCACATGGGCAGGAAAGTACTAGGAAGGTTGCCGCACGAAGGAGGTAATCAGACCATGCTCCTCCCATAAATAAGGGTGGTATGATAGCAAGAGCTAGGGCAAGACCTACGACTATTGGTGTGTAGATTCTTGCAAAGCGAGAGATAAACTTCTCGCTATCAGATTTACTTGCTGCGGAATCTTCGATTAGCTCCATTATTCTAGCTGCAACAGAGTCGTCGAATTCTGTCGTAGCTTCGATTTTGATTATTCCATCTGTAACGAGGGATGAGGAAATTACTTCATCTCCTAATTCTACTGAAACTGGCATAGACTCTCCAGTAACAGAAGATGTATCAAGACTTGCCGTCCCTTCAATTACCTTGCCGTCTACTCCGATTTTTTCTCCATCTCGGACTAGGATTATATCTCCTACTTCTATATCATCTAGATCGACTTCTTCCGTGCTGCCATCTTCATTTATCCTATTTGCCACATCTGGTACAAGGTCTAGGAGGTCTTTGATATTATCTCTTGACCTTTGGGTGGCAATGTCTTCGAAAAGTTCTCCGAAGGAATAGAAAAGCATAACAGCTACTGCCTCTACGTATTCGCCTATGATAAAGGCTGTGATTGTAGCAAGAGACATAAGGAAGTTCTCATCTAGGGCAGATCCGTGTCTTATTCCCTTAAAAGCCTTAAGTAGTACTTCCTTGGCTGATAGGATGTAAAGAATCAGGAAGGCCCATTTTCTGAAAGATCCCAAGTAGAAAAACATACTCATAATCTGGAGGAAGGCCCCCAAAAGAGCGAGGATTATGAGCTCGTTTAATCTGTCTCTGTGTTCTTTTGTGATATTCTTAAACATAACTATTTAGCTATAAATTGGCAACCTGGCTCGATTCTATCAGCAATCTCGTTTGCCTTTTCTAAAATCTCGTCCACATTGGCGTCATCTTCTGGTTCGATTTTGGCCTTTTCTGTAAGGAAGGATACATTAGCATCTATTACTCCATCGAGCTTTTTGATTTCTCCCTCAATCTTGTTGCCGCAGTTTGCACATTGTAGTCCTTGGATTTTAAATTTCTTTTTCATAATTACTCCTTTATATGTTCTAGTCCTGTTTGTATAATTGTCTTAACGTGATCATCTGAGAGATAATATAGCATAGACTTTCCATCTCTCTTGCTTTTAACTAAATTAACATCCTTGAGGTATTTGAGCTGGTGGGAGATAGCGGATTGGCTCATATCTAAAGCTTGCGCTATATCGCCTACACTCATCCTTCCAGCAAATAACCTATACATTATCCTCATCCTAGTCGAGTCGGCAAAGACCTTGAAGAGATCTGCCAAGTCGATTAAGGTAGTATCATCAATATTTTTTAACGAATCATTCATGTGGCTCCTTTCATATGAGTATATGTTCATATGAATATTATAACATATATGATAGCGATGTCAATAGGATTTTTATAAAATCCGACTCTTTCTATAGGGATTGAATTTTAGGAGAAATTTAGTATATTTATATAACGAGAATAGAATTATTTTTAAGATATTTAAGTAAGAATTAAATTAATATAAATGGGAGAGATATAGAAATTATGCTAATAATCCTCTAGAGGAGCTTTGTTGTTAGAGTAAATGTGAGATATAGGATTACCCTAATTTCTACTAGGGTTAAAGCCGAAACCACCACCATTGCTTCGACCGAAGTGGAGAAACCCCGGGATAAGGGTTGTGATTAGATAGGCCATACCCTTACTTCGACCTTGTGGAGAAGTCTCAAGGATATTTACTATATAACTCTGTTTTACCATTTTATTAATTTTTGTTATATATAAAGGAAGATTTATGAAGTTTAATTTAAAATCGGATTATAAACCTAGAGGCGATCAGCCTTATGCTATAGATAAATTATCGAAGGGAATCGAAGCGGGAGATCATCATCAGATTCTCCGTGGTGTAACAGGTTCTGGTAAGACCTTTACCATGGCTAATATTATCCAAAATGTCCAAAGGCCTACCTTGGTTCTTGCCCACAACAAGACTTTGGCTTATCAGCTTTTTACGGAGTTTAAGGAGTTTTTCCCGGACAATGCTGTCGAGTATTTCGTTTCCTACTACGATTATTACCAACCAGAAGCCTACGTAGCAGCTACGGATACATATATTGCCAAGGACTCTTCTATCAATGACGAGATAGATAAGATGAGACACTCTGCGACCATGGCTCTTTTTGAGAGGCGTGATGTTATAATCGTGGCGAGTGTATCTTGTATATACGGCTTGGGAGATCCTATCGAGTATCAGAAGCTTGTAGTATCCCTCCGTCCAGGTCAAGAGATTAGCCCGGAAGATGTAATGAGAAAGCTAATCGATGTCCAATATGTGAGAAATGATGTGGAATTTACCAGGGGGACTTTCAGACGTAGGGGAGATATCCTGGATGTTTTCCCTGCAGGTTTTGACCAAAAGGCCATTAGATTTGAGTTTTTCGGAGATGAGATTGACGAGATTTCGGAGTTTGATTCCTTGACAGGCAAGGTTACTGCAAAGATCAGCCATGCTTACATTTACCCTGCCAGCCACTATGCGACATCTAGCGAGAAGACAGAAAAGGCAATTGTTACTATAGAAGAAGAGCTTGAAGAAAGATTGGCCGAGCTTAATTCGGAAAATAAGCTCCTCGAAGCCCAAAGGCTCGAGCAAAGGACCAAATACGATATAGAAATGCTTAGGGAGATTGGTTTCTGTTCTGGAATTGAGAATTATTCTAGACACTTAAGCCAAAGACCAGCAGGCTCTAGGCCTTATACCCTAATCGACTATTTCCCTGAAGACTTTGTCCTAATGGTGGACGAGTCCCACGTTTCTATACCACAGGTTGGAGGAATGTATGAAGGAGACAGGTCCCGTAAGCAAAACTTGGTTGACTACGGCTTTAGGCTTCCTTCTGCCCTAGATAACAGACCGCTTAAGTTCGATGAGTTTGAAAAATTGATCAATCAGGCAGTTTATGTTTCAGCAACTCCAGGACCTTACGAGAAGGAGAAGACCCATGGCAAGATGGTCGATCAAATCATAAGACCAACTGGGCTTTTAGATCCTCTGATAGAGGTAAGACCAACAGCAAATCAGATAGACGATCTTATAGAAGAAGTCCATGCGACTATTGCCAAAAAAGAAAGGGTCCTCGTTACTACTCTTACCAAAAAGATGGCAGAAGACCTTACGACCTTCCTTACAGAAAATGGAATCAAGGTCAGATACCTTCACTCAGATATTAAAACTATAGAGAGAAGTGAGATTATTAGAGAGCTCCGTCTAGGAGAGTTTGACGTGCTTGTAGGAATCAACCTCCTCCGTGAGGGACTTGATATACCAGAAGTTTCTCTAATAACAATCCTAGATGCAGACAAGGAAGGCTTCCTCCGTTCTGAGACTTCTCTTATCCAGACCATAGGAAGGGCAGCGAGAAACTCCGAGGGTAGGGTAATCATGTATGCAGATACCATAACAGGATCTATGAGAAAGTCTATCGATGAAACTGAACGTCGTAGGTCAATTCAAGAAGAGTTTAACGAAAAGCACGGCATAGTACCGACAACAATCAAGAAAAATATAGCTGAAATCATCCAAATCACCAAGAAGAAGGAAGAAGAGGAAGTTGAAGAATTCAGCAAAGACGATATAGAATCAATACTAATCAATCTGGAAGCTGAGATGTATAAGGCAGCAGAGGAGCTTGACTTCGAGCGTGCCGCAGCCCTCCGTGATCAGATTAAGTCTATGAAAGATAATTTTACAGGAGTGATTAATTGACAGAAATTAAGATAAAGGGAGCAAGAACCAACAATCTCAAAAACGTAGATATCAATCTTCCAAGGGATAAGATGATTGTATTTACAGGCCTTTCGGGATCGGGCAAGTCTACTCTTGCCTTCGATACGATCTATGCGGAAGGACAAAGACGTTATGTCGAAAGCTTATCTTCCTATGCTAGGCAGTTTTTGGGCAATGTAGATAAGCCGGATGTGGACTCCATTGAGGGACTATCTCCATCTATATCCATAGACCAGAAGACAACTAACAGAAACCCAAGATCTACAGTAGCAACAGTTACAGAAATCTACGATTATTATAGGCTCCTTTATGCAAGAGTAGGAGATGCCTATTGTCCAGTATGCGGTAGACCAATAGAAGCCCAAAGTATAGACCAGATGGTCGATAGGGTAAAGGAACTTCCTGAAAGAACGAGAATTCAAATCCTTGCCCCAGTAATCAGAGGAAAAAAGGGAGCTCACAAAAGAGCCCTAGAAAATATCCAGAAGGATGGATATGTAAGGGTTGTAATCGATGGAGAAAAGTACGACTTGGCAGAAGATATCGACCTATCCAAGACCAAAAAGCACGATATCTCTGTAGTTGTAGATAGAATTGTGATCAAGGATGGAATCGATGCGAGACTTACAGATTCCATAGAGACAGCCCTAGGACTTGCAGAGGGTTTGGTTATTATAGATGTTATAGGAGGAGAAGACATACTCCTATCATCTAAGCTTGCCTGCCCAGAAGGCCACGTTTCCCTCCCAGAGATTACACCAAACATGTTCTCCTTTAACGCCCCAATAGGGATGTGTCCTGACTGTAATGGACTTGGTTTTCACCTTCAAGTCGATAGGGACCTTGTTATACCAGACTACGACCTATCCATAAACGAGGGAGCCATTGACCCTTATGCGACTTCCACCAAGGAGAGCTATTATTACGAGATAATAAGGGCTATAGCAGATCACTACAAGTTCTCTC
>CABQOK010000046.1 GCA_902465755.1 uncultured Anaerococcus sp. | reverse complement strand
AAACCTCATGTCCTTTTGACCGTATTTTATATTTTTAGCAATTACATCTAGCATAGATGGAACTTGACTTGTTCTCATTACTGAGTAGTCTTCTCCAAGTGGATTTATTAGCTTGATATAATCACGAAGATTAGAATCCTCATCTACACCTAGTCTGTCAAATTCTCTTGGGGAGATGAAGGAATAGGTTGCAAGCTCTGAGAACTTTTGTCCAACAAGCTTACTACAAAGCTCATCTCTTAGAAGTCTTCTCTTAGATCTTTCTCCTCTTTGAAGAGATGATACTAAAGGAGCATTTTCGATATTTCCCATTCCATAAAGCCTTACGACTTCTTCTATTAGGTCTGCTTCTATAGTCACATCACTCCTAAAGTAAGGAACGGCGGCCCTAAGGGTTTTATCATCTAGCTTTTCTACTTCAAATTCTAGAAGCTCAAGGTTTCTAATAGCAGTATCCAGGTCAAAGTCCACACCTGTTAGCATGTTTAGTCTTTCTAGTCTAAGATCTACCTTTATCTCTTCTCTTTCTTTTATGCCTTCATCGATTGATCCCCCGACAACTTCTCCTATATCAAGTTCGTCGATTAATCTCATGGCCCTTCTTGAAGCAAAGTCTGCCATCTCTACTGGAACACCCTTTTCAAATCTTGAGCTTGCTTCGCTCCTAAGGCCTAAAGTTTTGGAGGACTTTCTAATATTTGCTTGATCGAAGTTTGCAGCCTCAAGGAGGATGTTTTTGGTATCCTTTGTTACTTCAGAATCCATTCCCCCCATAAGACCTGCAAGGCCGATTGCTTCCTTGCCATCAGCTATAACAAGCATTGAAGGGTCGAGCTTCCTATCTACTCCATCAAGGGTCTTTAGGAGTTCACCTTCTTTGGCATCTCTTACTATGATTTTTTGATCAGCTAATTTGTCGAGGTCATAGGCATGGAGAGGTTGACCTGTTTCAAGCATCACGAAGTTTGTAATGTCTACTATATTATTAATTGGTCTCATACCTGCAAGCATAAGGTAGTTTTGTAGCCATTGAGGTGATCTTTTAACCTCGACATTTGTGGCAACTCTTGCTACAAATCGATTACACTTGTCACTTTCTATAGATACTCCATTAGAATAGTCTTTTATGTCCTCATGATTTTCCTTAAAGTCGAGACTTGGATAGGTGATTTTTTCTCCAAAACTTGCCGCAGTTTCTCTTGCCATGCCGATTATTGAAAGGCAGTCTGGTCTGTTTGGTGTAATTTCATATTCTATAACTGGGCTGTCTGAATGAATTACTTGGCTGAGTGGAGTACCTGGCTCGTATTCTCCAACAAGGACTATCACGCCTTCCCTAAGTTCTTTTGGAATTACAGAATCTTCATAGCCTAGTTCGCTATAAGCTGTAAGCATGCCTTGGCTTACAATTCCAAAAAAATCATGGTCTTCGATGACAGTTCCATCATCAAGCTTAGTTCCTGATGTGATAACTGGAAGGTAGTCGCCCTTCTTTGTGTTTTTGGCATTGGTTATAATAGTGATTGGTTCATCTTTCCCAATATCTATTGTAAGAACTTGGAGTCTATCAGCATCCTTGTGTTTTACTTGCTCAGTAACCTTACCTACTAGGATTCCATCAAGATCAGATGTGTGAATTGTAACTTCTTCTACATGGGATCCTGTCTCTGAAAGCCTATCAGTAATTGTCTTAAGGTCTTTATCAATTTTTATATAATCTTTTTGCCATATTAAAGGTACTAACATATATCCTCCTAGAATTGTTCCATAAATCTCTTGTCATTATCATAAAGAAGTCTTATGTCATCGAGTCCATATTTAACCATGGCAATCCTATCGACTCCTAGTCCAAAGGCAAAGCCAGTGTATTTTTCGCTATCAATACCGCAAGCCTCTAGTACATTTGGATGGACCATTCCTCCACCCAAAAGTTCCATTGACCAGCCTGTATTACCGCAAGCAGGACATCCCTCTCCCTTACAGATTGGGCAAGTTACGTCTACTTCAAGGCTTGGCTCTGTGAATGGGAAGTGGTGAGGACGATATCTTAATTTCATCTCATCTCCAAACATTTCCTTGATAAAGGTCTCAAGAGTTGCCTTAAGGTTAGCCATAGAGACATTCTCGTCAACTACCAAGCATTCCAATTGGTGGAACATTGGTGAGTGGGTCGCATCGACTTCATCATTTCTGAAAACTCTTCCTGCTGAAACCATCTTTATAGGAAGTTTGCCCTCATTCATTACTCTAATTTGCATGCTTGATGTGTGAGGTCTAAGAAGGACTTCATCATTGATGTAGAAGGTATCTGATGTTGACCTTGCTGGGTGATCTTCTGGTGAGTTTAGATCATCAAAGACGAATTTCACTGTATCGACTTCCGGACCTTCCACTACATCAAAGCCCATGTTTTGAAAGATTGACTCGAGCTCTTCCATGGTTTGATTAATCACTGCCAAGTGACCTGATTCGTACTTGTCAAAGTGGGCTGTAACGTCGATTTTTTCTGCCTTAACTTTCTCTTTTAAGAGAGTCTTTTTGATTTCTTCGTTTCTCAGAAGAAGCTTTTCTTCTATTTCCTTGCTGGCCTTGTTGATTAGCTTACCTGCGGCAGGCTTATCTTCATTAGGGAGTTTGGCGATTGATTTTTTAAGATCTGTTATCTCTCCCTTTTTTCCTAAGTACTTGATTCTTAACTTTTCCAAGTCGTCTAGTGACTTAGCAATTTCTATTTCATTAGTAAAAGTTTCTAATACTTTTGTTAAATTCTCTTCCATTTTTCCTCCAAATAAAAAAATCCGCCCTCTAAAGGACAGATATTTCTGCGGTACCACCTTATTTGATTTATCTATCATATTTACTAAAAATTATATTTCTAATAAATACCTATATAAATCCACTCTTAGCTTTAACGCAAGCTTAAGCGTATCGACTACTTTATTCATCTCAAGCTTCATCGGTGAATATCCCTAGTCGTTACTTAAAAGGCTCTCAACATCCCCAATTTGCTGTATAAGAATAACTAAAGTCTTTCCGAATCACTAGCCTAGTGTATTCATCATTATACTTGCCGCTATCGCAGCGTTTAAGGACTCAATTTCTCCCTGCATAGATATCTTAATAAAATCGTCGGTCAATTTCCTTATATCCTCACTGAGTCCATTGGCCTCGTTTCCTATAGCAAGAATTATCGAATCGTTAGAACTATCATACTTTCTAACATCGATTCCTTCCATATGACTTGAAAGAAATCTATAGTTTTTCTTAAGCTTAGATATTTCTTCTAAGGAAAGCTCTACGATGTTTACCCTAAAAACAGATCCCATAGATGCCCTTAGACATTTCTCGTTATAAATATCCACGCATCCCTTGGTAAGGATTATATCAGAAAAACCAAAGGCTTCGGCAGATCTAATTATTGTTCCCATATTACCAGGATCAGAAATATGATCTAGGAGAAGGATCCTATCTGAGCTTAAATCATAAGCTTCTTTCTTTCTGATTACAGCTCCATATCCATCAGGAGACTTTAATTCACTTAGCTTGTTAAAACAATTATCATCAAATACAAGGTAAGGGGAACTTTCATCAAAAGATATCCCCTCTTTTAGGAAAAGAAAGTCTATGTCAGCATGAGACTTGATAGCTTCCTCGATTAGCTTTCTAGACTCTATTACAAAGAGACCTTCCTTGTCCCTGTATTTTTTGTTTCTAAGTTTTTTTATTAATTTAAACTTTGGGTTAGCTTGAGATTTGATTATCATTAAGCTGCTTGGTTTGCAAGCTCTACAAGTTTAGCGAATTCTTCTGGGTTGTTTACTGCAAGTTCAGCAAGCATTTTTCTGTTGATATCGATGTTTGCTTTCTTAAGGTTACCCATAAATTTAGAATAGCTTGTTCCGTTAAGTCTTGCTGCTGCGTTGATTCTAGCGATCCATAGTTTTCTGAAGTCTCTTTTTCTGTGCTTTCTTCCTATATAAGCATAGTTAAGAGATTTCATTACAGCTTGGTTTGCAGTTCTAAATAGAAGGCTCTTGGAACCATAGTATCCTTTTGCTTGTTTTAATACTTTTTTGTGTCTTTTTTTTGCGTTTACTGCTCTTTTTACTCTTGCCATCTATATCCTCCTATGCACCGATCATGCTCTTAACGTTCTTTAATTCAGTTGATGAAACAAATGTTGCTTTTCTTAGTCTTCTTTTTCTGTTTGGTGATTTCTTAGCTGTAAGGTGTCCCTTATAAGCTTTTCTTCTCATTACTTTTCCGCTGCCAGTAACTTTGAATCTCTTAACTGCAGATCTTCTTGTTTTATTTTTCTTTGCCATCTTATTCTCCTTTTTCGTCATTTGGTTCTAGAAACATTACTAAAGATCTTCCTTCCATCTTTGGTTTCTTCGTAACCTTGTAGGAATCTTTAAGCATTGTCTTAAACTTATCCATCAATTCGTAGCCAGGCTCTTTACGTCCAAGCTCTCTACCACGGAATCTTATAGAAACTTTTACTTTATCCCCGTTATTTAAGAATTTCATGCTTTGATTTGCTTTTGTTTGCAAGTCATTATCTTCTATATTAAGAGAAAATCTTGTTTCTTTTAATTGAGCATTTTTTTGTTTTTTTCTATTCTCTTTTTCTTTTTTCTCTTGATCGTATTTGAACTTGCCGTAATCCATTATTCTAGTAACAGGTGGCTTAGCCTTTGGGCTCATCAATACTAGGTCAAGTTTGCTATCATAAGCCATGTCCAAGGCTCTGTTTAGGTCAACTATTCCTACCTGGTTACCATTTTCATCAATAAGTCTTACTTGCTTCGCTCTAATTTCATCATTTATTCTTAAATCTTTTATAAGTATACCTCCATATATTAAAAAAAGCGGGCACAAAGTACCCGTTCCAATTTATAATTAAATCTCGTAATTAAAAATTATTAACCTACAAACTTAAGTCGGCAGGTGAGTTGGGTACTTCTTTGTTGTCTACGCATTCTATAATACTATAATATATACTTCTTGTCAAGGACCATTCTCTTATTTGTGACAAAAACTTAGCCCAATTTATTGTTTCTATCTAAGAAATTCCCTAAGCTCTTTTTCAAGTTCCCTATTTACAAGGTCCAAATTATCATATAGATACTCTCTCTCTTCTTTATCAAGTTTAGCTTCTACATTTCTAAGAACCCTTGCAGTAAGCTCATTTTTCTTCCTTTTGTATGAAAAGTACTTATCTGTTAAGACTATGTGAGTAATCCTTGCGTCCTCCATTGACTTAGTCTTTGTTATATAGCCCTTCTTCTGTAAGATATTAATCCTATAAGAAACATTGGGCTGGGACATATATAGAAACTTTACCAAATCGTTTATACTTGGTCTATCGAGATATTCTATAACTTCTAGGATCATACTCTCAGCCAAACCTAGAGATGAGGAATTAAAGTTTTTAAAGACTGACCTAAAGAAATGAAGCTTGGTCTTTTTGACAATCTCAGCTAGGATATTGTCCTTATTTTTCTTATTCATAACTAACCTTGCTAACTTATCTTTAGGAAGGCAAAACCGAATAGGCCAGGTCCTGTATTAGCTCCAAGAGTTGGGGATATTTGACCTTTTATAAAAAGACTTGCCCCATCGATAAATTCCTTTAGGGTCTCTTCAAGCCTATCGGCCATATCATTAGAATCCCCATCGCCTATAAATATATAGTAGTTTTTGGCATCTTCTAAATATTCCTTGGCAATCTTATGGAATTGCTTGAAGAGCCTCTTCTCTCCTCTGACAATCTTCATTAGCTTAAATTTACCTTCTTCAGGATTAACTGTGATTAGTGGCTTAACATTTAAGGCATCGGAAAGCTTGCCAAAAGTTTTTGGCACCCTACCACCCTCTATTATATATTTTAGAGATTCCAAAGTGAAAAACACTCTCGAATTCTCACGAGTCTTCTCCAGGGCTTCTTTGACCTCTTCAAAGTTTTTACCTTGGTCTATGAGCTCTTTAGCAAAAAGAGCCAAGAATCCTTCTGCCATAGTTAGGTTTCTACTATCAAAGGCATAAGTCTCTATGCCAGAAGCTTCAAGCATATCACACAAATTATAAGTTCCGGAGAAATGACTTCCTATACAAATCATTATTACCTTTCGGTATCCGTCATTTTTGATTTCTTCAACAAGTTCCATTATATCTCCTGGCGCTGGAAGACTTGTTTTTGCCTGAACTCCTTCTTTTTTGATATAAGAATAGAATTCATCGGGACTGATATCAATCCTATCCTTAAGGAATTCTCCTCCTATATTCACATATAAAGGAAGATAATATACGCCCTTTTCCCTTGCAAATTCTGGGGAAATATCAGCCCCTGAATCTACCATTATTGCTATTTTTTCCATATTTACTCCTAACGATTCTCTAGCTTTTAAATATTTATTCTAATAAATAATTCCTTCCTGTAAGATTAACTATGACTTTCTATCATAAACTAGAGAAATTGTTCACAAAACTATATCTATTCAAAAACACTTTAGGACTGATTAATTATTTCTCACAAATTTAATCAAATAAGAACTAGGCTAGTTCTCTGTATCATAAATTCTATAAATTTTTCTTTCTAGTATCTATTAGCCCATAAAGCACCAATTTAATTCTCTATCCTCATCATAATTAGGTATTATGGCTTATTATACCTCTTTTACGACTTCTCTACTATCCTTTCTTCAATCATCCATGTCTATTTCAAATTCCTGATTATCTTCGTCAATGAATCTGACGTCTGTAGGATTATCTGAAAAACTTACAGCAAAATCCTTGCTCATTTTAAAATCCTCATCGACATTGAGCGGGAAAAATATTTGCGGATCAAATATCTCTATAAAACTTCTTGGATAGGTGAAATTTCCCTCTCCCTTATCTGTTCTTATCGGAAAAAATCCCAGGTCTATTTCTCCTTCTCTATCAAATATTTCATAGAGATAATTTACAAGCTCTGTACTTTCTTTGGCTTTATCAAAAAAGATAGATTCTCCAGTGTAAAAGATAGAAAAACCTAAAATCCTTACAAGAAAACTTAGACCAGATCCCTTACTAGAAAAACTTAAGACCTCTATATCCTTATTTAGCTTATATTTTTCCGATGGATTTATGAAAATCACATTCTTTTTCTTATACAAGTCCTTGAGCTTTTCAACAGAAAGCCCTTCGTTATTTAAATAAATCACATTACCCTCTCCCTTATCGTAGGCGATATCTGAGGACAAAACGTAACTAAAATTATCCATATCAAATAACTTCAAAATCTCCTGGGTATAGTGACCGGCCCTGTTGCTTGTAGCAAAAAATATAGTCTTCTTATCATCAGGGATATTGAGTATCCCATTACAATAATCGAAGACCAAAAGATATTCTCCAATCTCCAAACTGTAGCAATTCTCCCCTACGTAATTTACTTTGATATCATCATACATAACAAACTCCCTTACTATCTTTAAAATATATACCCAATCTTGTTAAATATAAATTTATCGTATAATTATTTTGGAGGTAGATATTATGAAAAAAGAAATTAAAACTAATGCCATGAGAATACTAGAAAACTTAGATATAGATTACGAGCACGTTGATTATGAGCTTGATGGAGAATTTACCTCTGCAGTAGATATAGCAGAAAAGACCAATGAAGATGTGGATATCGTCTACAAGACCCTTGCAACAATCTCCAAGGATAAGGAGGTCTTCGTTCTCGTAATACCTGCAGCAGATTCAATCGACTTTAAAAAAGCAGCGAGAGCTTGCGGGGTAAAGAGTCTTTCTATGCTTCACCTAAAAGACCTTAAGAAGACTGTTGGCTACGAAAGAGGAGCAACAACAGCAATCGCTATGAAAAAGGACTTTCCAGTCGTTCTTGACGAAAAAGCAAAAAATCACGAGATAATCAAAGTATCTGCTGGTAAAATCGGCCACGGATTAAAACTTAGACCTTGCGATTTCATAAAAGCTACTAAGGGAAAATATGGTGATATAACCCAATGAAAATGATTAAAGTCACGAATTCCAAAAATTTATCCTATGAGTACAAGGCTACATCTCATCTCAAAGAAAAAATGGCAGAAGCTTCTGACTACGATTATTTAAGAGAAATTAAGTTTAAAATTAGTAACGATGATGATAATGAGAAGCTTAAGCTTTTAGTAATCCTTTCTCCAATATTTTTAGCGAGTTTTGATTCATCAAAGGAAGAACTGGGCTTTTTTAGAGAAAAAATATCAAATTCTAACTTTCCCTACGGACTTTATCCAGAATTTTTCCCTTTTGATAAGGAAAAATATAGGCAAG
>CABQOK010000045.1 GCA_902465755.1 uncultured Anaerococcus sp. | reverse complement strand
CGCGCGTGTTTTGGGAACATGAGGTCGAAGGTTCGAATCCTTTCACCCCGACCAACGAATAGCAACCGAAATGGTTGCTTTTTTTGTATTTATTTTTAATTACTATAGATATAATTAATTGCAGTTATTATTGGTACTTGCGGCTTTGAGAAGGTGAGGCTCGAAGGTTCGAATCCTTTCACCCAAACCAGAATTTAAGCTAGGTTTTATGACTTAGCTTTTTTTGTGCACTTTTTTAATTAATTATAATATTATTGGTATTTACGTCTTTGGGAAGGTGAGGCTCGAAGATTGAGATATTTGCTTAGATAAGTTAGTCTGCGATATTTACATGTCGTCGTAGACTGTAGACCTCTCACATTCGTTCGAGGTGGTGTGATGTGTTTAGCTAAGATTCATTAGAGCTTAAAATGTTGAAGAGATGTCTCCACTTCGCTTCGCTACGGTCGAAATAAGGGAGGTGCTTCGGTTGACATAATGGTTTACTAATTCCATTTGTTAGTTTTTCTATAAACTTATGTATAAAGAATATGTTTAGTTTAGTTTTTTATAAAGTACAACAGCACCCTTGCTTCGACCTTGTGGAGAAGCCTCTCACAGTTACAGATATCAAAACAACAAGGTATATACTTTGATATAAACTCAAACAGAATTTACGCCATCTAGACAGAGCGGAGCGATGAGAGATATACAATCTACAATGACCTGTAAATATAAAAGTTCCAGTTATCTACGTAAATAACTAAATAACAAAATCTTAAATCAAATACGTCCCAAGGTTCTGTATACCTCTCACATTCGTTCGACGGTAGTTTGCGGATTCGATGGACAGCCTGTCCGGCTTTGGGAGGACCTTATGCTCGCAAAGCCTCGATTAAGGAATTTCATCAGTTCGCTACGCTCACTGTGACATTTCCATTATAGGTGGAGATATGTTCTGGCACGATTCATTAGAGCTGTATATGGATATGAGATATCTCGACTTCGCTCGACGGTAGTTTGCGGATTCAGGACAAGCATAGCTTGACCTTTATCTCGAAAAACCTCGATTAAGGTCTGCCATCAATTCACTTCGTTCATTGTGGCCAGAACCATTAGACATAAGGGATTTGCTTATATAAATGTTATGTAAGATAAAAGAGTTCCCTTGCTTCGACCGTAGTGGAGAAGCCTCTTTTATTCATTTAATTATAAGATCACCACTGGTCTTTTGATTTTTCTGGATAATTGAGTTAAATTTTAAAATTTGCTATTAAAAATCCCTTGGATTTTTAGTTTCCAGGGGATTTTTGTTTTATTTGTTTTTTCTTGTGTAATTTATTCTTTTAATTAGTCTCACGAGAAGGAGAATTATTAGAATTATTCCAAGGCCTGCTCCTAATTTTGTTAGAAGGCTTGCTCTTTGTACTCTTTTTACTGGAGCTTGGTCCTCTTTTTTATCTTCTTTGTTTTCTTCGTTATTGTCACTAGATCCTACAGGCTCTTCGTATCTTATACAGTTTACTAGGAGTCTGTCTGGGCGTGGTGGGTAGAAGGGTGAACAGGTTAGGAGGGTTAGGACATCTTGGTCTCCTCTTTTGTCGAGTCTATCCCAATCATATGGGCCTATTACTTCTTTGTCACTTACCTTGTAGTGGAGGGTCTCTGTGGCTCTTTTTATGTAGACGTCATCTCCTTCGACTAGTTCGTCTACATAGAGAAACATGGTATCTCCCCACCAGTCCCTGTGGCCTGCTATTACAGATCTTGTTCCTTTTCCTCCTACTGGAATGCTTGTTCCTTCTACTTGGGCAACTCCTCTTGATATGTGATCGAGTGTCGCATCAAGGTAGATTGGGAGATTCTTGCCGAGCTTTGGGATTTCTAGGTAGGCGAAGACTTCGTTTGAGTTTTTGAAGTAATTGTAACGGTTCTGGTTGTCCTCTGTAGTGAAGGGATCTAGGATGCTGGTATCGGAGTTTTTGACCAGCTCATTATATTTTTCGGCAGCCTTGTTTTCTTCTTCGATTTCTTCTTTTGGTCTATTTGCTTGTTCTTGTTCAAATTCTTCTAGTCTTTTCTTATAGGAAATCTCATTTGCGGTCCTATTTATCAAGGGAACTGTTACAAAAAGTAGGCCAATAAGGATAAGAAGATATCCTATGAAGCTAATTTTTGTTAGTTTTGATTGTTTTTTCAATATCTTCTACCTCTTTTCTTAAGTTTAGTGAGATTCTTTTCTCTCTAGTTGATACGATTATCAAAAATACCAGGATAGGCATTAGTATTAGCAATAGTTGGAAAAAGTCTGGCTTAAATCTTGGCGTATTGGCAATACCATCATCTATAGCCTCTTGGTAAGGAATCCTGTAGCCTCTAACCAAAAGCCTGTGCGAGTTGATCATATATGGTGTACAGGTCAAAAGAGTCGCATAGTCTTTGCCTTCTTGGACTAGGACTGGCTCGAAGTTGGTTGGCTCGACTACCATAATTTGATCGACCCTGTAGGCTAAGGTTCCCTGGATATTGTGGAAGTAGAAAATATCTCCTTCGACTAGTTGGTCCAAATACCTAAACAAAACGGCTTCAGGAAGGCCCCTGTGGGCTGTAATTACCGTGTGGGTAGACTTACCCCCTACAGGAAGTGAAGTTCCCTCCAGATGGCCGCAGCCCTTCTGTAGGACTGTCTCGCTCGTTCCAGCATAGACAGGAAGGTCTTGGTTGATTCTAGGTATTTCTACGTGGCCTATCATCTCATTTACTTCAAGCATATGGGCATAGTAGGCTCTCGCTTCTTCTTCCTTCTTGCTATAAGGGTCAGAGAGCCTAGAGGGATCTAGGGTCTCGTTGTAGGCTCTTGCAAGCTCCATCCTCTTGTTAATCTCTTCTTCGTTGATTTCCTTACTCTGTTTGACAAACTCTATTATCTCGTCATCCGCTTTGATTTCATAAAACTTCTGGGAAATCATAGGATAGGAAAATATTAGAAGTCCCACTAGGAAGATTAGACCAAACTTAAGCTTATCTTTTAGATTAGTCTTCATCTTCTTTCACCTTCTTGGACTTATTCATCAATTTATCTTGTCTTTGTCTAATATCTTCAATCCTTGTGTAATATTTCTTGTTATCTTTTCTTAGCTTCCATAGATATATTATCAAGATAATAATCAAGAATAGGGCTAGGAAGAATAACAACCTAAAGATCCAATTTGCCTTGGTCGTTCTGATTAGCTCCTCATCCACAGCAGGTACATAAGGTACCCTGTGGCCTCTAACAATGAGTCTGTGAGAGTTGATCATTATTGGAGTACAAGTAAGAAGGGTTACATAATCATGACCAGGGTCTATTAATAGGTCAGAAAAGTTGGTAGGCTCTATAACCTTGATTTGATCGACCTGGTAGGCTAGAGTTTCCGAAATATTGTGGACGTAGAACTTATCTCCTATCTCAAGCTCGCTAAGATGGGTAAATAAAGTCGCCTCAGGTAGACCCGAGTGGGCTGTAAGGACAGAATGAGTAGAGTTCCCTCCGATTGGAAGAGAAGTTCCTTCCAAGTGTCCTACTCCCTTCTGGAGAACTTCCTCTGCGGTTCCTGCATAGATTGGAAGGTCCTGGTTGATCTTTGGTATCTCAACGTGGCCAATCATCTCATGTACTTCAAGCATCCTCGCATATTCTGCCCTACCCTTTTCCTGCTTGTCTTTGGCATAAGGGTCCTCGGAGACAGCATTGTTTAAGGAATCGTTGTAAGCACGGGCAAGACCCATCCTTCTTTCGATTTCCTCTGTCGCTAGCTTGTCGGTCCCTTCGTTGAAGACTGATACTTGGTTGTTGGAGTCAATCCTATAGTAGAGTCTGTTGACTAAGGGATATAGAGCTACTAAGAAACCCAAGAAGAAAACAAGCCTAAAGGTCCACTTGGCCTTTTTGGAAGGTTTTTTCTTAATATTTTTATTGTCTTTATTTTTACGTAAAATCGCCATCTAAAATCCTTTATAAGCAAAATAGATACGATATCGCTACCGCATCTATCTTAAGCTATGCAAGTTCTTGTTTTTTATCTTGATTTCTAATAATGACAAATCCTGCCACGATCATAAGTAAACCTATGGCAAAATAAATCCAAATCCTAATATCCCCAGTCTTAACTAGTGGACCACGACTCCTTGAAGTAAGTGTCTTTGTTGGAGTAGATGGTGTGATAGTTGTTGGATTGTCAGGAGTTTCTGGTGGTGTTGGAGGAGGTGTTTCCTCTTTTGGTGGTTTGTGTGCATTTTCTATAAGCACAGCTGTGTTTAATGATGATGTTGCACTTATATCAAATTCTGTAAAATCAGCAACTGGATTGTAGTTTTGAGGAAATCCTACTTCTTTAAGTCTATAGTGGCCATATTCTAGGTCTATTACCTCTAAGGCTCCATTAGCATCTGACTCTATTATATATTCTGAGCCATCTCTAACTACTGTCATATACTTATCGTCTACTAGCTTTTGAACCTTGAACTTAGCTCCAGCTAGCTTTTTGCCATGGTCGTCTTTGTCTACCTTGATAAACTTATGACTACCCTTTGGATTTTCTCCTGGTGGTGTTGGATTTTCGTTTTCAGGCACGTTTTCAACCTTGAGAGATTCAGCTTTGCCATTAACTTTTATATTGTGGTTTTCATCAACGCTGAATTCATAAGAATCCTCGGATTTTTTATATCCTTCTAGGGCAGTTATCTCTTTGAAATAATAGTTTCCTTCTGGCATTTCACGAAGATAGATCTTACCACCAGATTTGGTTTCAATATCTGTAAGATCTCCCGCTTCATCATAGATATATTCGCCAGGAGTTTTCCCTTGCCTAAACTTAAGTTTATCCTCGTCATCTTTCTTGTAAACAGCAAACTTTACTCCATCAAGAGTCTTTGTTGTTCCCTTCTCTATCTTGATTAAAGATGGAATTCTTTTATTCTTAAATATAATATCGCCTTCACCAGGCTTTTTAGCTTCAGATTTTATACCTTCATTTACAGTTTTATCATAACCTTCAATCGCCTTAACTTCTTTGAAAACATAGTAAGAATTTTCGTCAAGACCAGAAACTGTTATTTCTCCGTTTGTATTGGTTTGTAATACTGTAGCAAGCTTTTCATCTTCTATTTCAGCTTTGAACTTGTAAGTACCAAGGCTTCCTTCTACTTCAATTGGAATATCCTTATAATTTTCTTCCGATGAATTATCTTCGCTTTCCTTGATCGCAACTCTCTTAAATAGTTTAAATTGAACCTTATCTAGCTTAATATTTGGATTATCAGCATCTACCTTGATTAGTTTTAAATCGGTAGTTTTTGGACTATCTTTAAGATTAACAAGTAATTCATTATTTTTAAATTCATCATTAGGTACTTTTAATACTGTTGTAGTAAGCTTAGAAGATTTTCCTGAATCAATTCTATCTTTCATCTAGCAAAAGATTCTTCGCTTTCTTTTATAAGATAATAAGATTCTTCATTTTCTTTTTGTTCTATTTGTAGGCTAATTCTTTCTTTATCGCCATTTTCATTGATTTTAGACTCTTCGCTCGTACGAATTTCTTCCCCGAGATCTCTTATGATATCTTCTTCTGTCATATCATCATATTTTTTGGCAGTAGAAAGTCTATCAACTTCACCTGATTGATCTTTCTCTAGCTTATCTTCCGGTATTTTCCAAAGCTTAACCTGCCTTCTACTAGATTCTTTAACCGTAGTATCTTTGATTGAAAAATCAAGATGTATGGTATAAGTTGTTTCTCCCTCAGCCAAACCCGTAGGCGCAAGGAAAAAGGCTTGGATCAGCATTAGAACTGGCAGTATAAATGCTAGCAGCCTAAATTTTCTCTCCTTTTTCATATCTCCTCCTAGAATTTTATGTATGTTTTTCGCCTAAAGCTTATAGATTTTATGTAAGATTTTATAATAATATATTACAATCTTAAATATTTCTAACAAAAGCTTTCTTTTTACTATTATTATAACATAGTTTGCTAAATAACACCATATATTTTGAACATAATATTTGCTTATAAAAGTAAAAACGCGAGTTTAGACCCGCGTTTTTAGTAAATATATATTTTAGAGAAGATTTTTTCTATATTTTATCTATTAGCAGTAGCTACAAGCTTTATTCCTGTGCCTGCTATTGAATCAATTATTACATCTCCTACTTTGATAGGAGCCTTGGCAACGGCTTCGTTAATTTCAACCATTGCTTCTTTCATTTTGCCCTTTGGTATTGCATCACTAGTCTTCACTGGGACAGAGTAAGCAGATCCGCCCTCAACTTTAACAGTTGATGTTACAGTTCTTACTGGGTTTTTCACTTCGTTTCTTGCGTAAACTTCACCTCTTTTGCAGGTGTTTCCAGTGATGTCTGTTATCTCTCCATCATCATCCATGGTTACTGTTACAGTACATCCTAGAGGACAATTGATACATGTTAGTTCTTTTTTCATATTTCCTCCAATTTTATTTCTATTTCCTTAGCTCCTTCTGGGAGGTCTTCTTTCTTTAGGATTAGATCTTCCATTTCTCCTGGAGCATAGACTAATTTTCTTTTCTTTGCTACTTCTTTGCCATCAACATACATTTTTAGGATTCTGTTTTGGTATACGTTGTTTACTCTAAATCTAACGATTGCAGTATCAGCCATTGTATCTGGGTTGATATATTGTGGCAAGGTGTATGATATGCCTTCACCAGCTGTTAGATATATAGGCTCTGCCTTAGATTCTTCGAATTTACCTTCAATATAGTGGGCTGCATTTTCTGCTGCTAGCTCACTTTCGTCTGTTACGTAATCTACTAGGTCGTGAACGTGTAGGACGTTACCACAAGCGAATACTCCTGCGATAGCTCCCTTAGTCTTTGGATCTATTTCGATTCCTGCCTCTTTGGTTAGTTCGTTTTCTGGTAGGAGTCCTACTGAAAGTAGGATGGTATCGCAATCATAGTGTTTTTCTGTACCTGGTATTACTTTCATATTCTCATCAACTTGGGAAAGGGTACAGCCTTCCACTCTGTCTTTTCCTTCGATGCCTGAGATTGTTGTATTAAAGTAAAGTGGTATATCAAAGTCGTCTAGACATTGAACTATATTTCTTTTTAGTCCACCAGAATATGGCATAATTTCTGCAACGCATTGAACTTCGGCACCTTCTAGGGTCATTCTTCTTGCCATGATTAGTCCAATATCACCAGATCCTAGGATTACGACTTTCTTACCTGGCATGTATCCTTCTAGGTTGATCATTCTTTGGGCAGTTCCTGCTGAATATACTCCAGCTGGTCTACTTCCTGGGATGTTTAGGGCTCCTCTTGGTCTTTCTCTACAACCCATGGCAAGGATTACTGCCTTTGGTTTTAGGGTAAACATTCCGTTTTCTTCATTCATTAGTGTAAGGGTCTTGTCATTTGCAAAATCCATTACTATTGTGTTTAGGAGGACATCTATGTCTCTTTCTTTTACTAGATCTGCAAATCTTTGGGCATATTCTGGTCCTGTTAGCTCTTCTTTGAATCTGTGTAGGCCAAATCCATTGTGGATACATTGGTTAAGGATTCCTCCAAGCATTTCGTCTCTTTCTACTACAAGGATGTTTTCTACACCCAAATCATAGGCCTTGGCAGCTGCTGCAAGTCCTGCAGGGCCTCCACCTACTACTACTAAATCATAATTTTTCATTGCGCCCTCCTTACTTTACATGACCTTTGATATAGTAAGAATCCTCATGGTTTTTAACTATATCATCGTAATCTTCGCCAAGCTCTCTAGCGAGTATTTCCATAACTCTTGGTAGGCAGAAGCCTCCTTGGCATCTTCCTGCTGTAGCTCTTACTCTTCTTTTGACTCCGTCAACTGTCCTAGCTCCTAGTGGTCTATTGATGGCATCTACTATTTCACCTTCAGTTACTTTCTCGCATCTACAGATGATCTTGCCGTATCTTGGATCTTCCTTGATTAGCTTATCGTGTTCTTCTAGGCTTAGTTCACTTGTTTTTGGTGTAGGCTTTCTATCATAAACAAAGTCTTTGTTATCTTCTAAGTTTAATTTTTCGCTTACGAGATTTGCCATATATTCACCTATAGCTGGAGCTGATGTTAGTCCTGGAGATTCTATTCCTATACAATCAAAGAATCCATCAAGGCTTTCCTTAAGAATAAAGTCTCCGCCCTTCTCGTGAGCTCTGTTTCCTGAAAATGATGTTATTACCATTCTTACAGGTACGTTTTTAACTGTATCGTTGGATTTTTCTATAACTTCTTCTAGGTGTTCTCTAGTTGATCTTAAATCTCCCTTGTCATCTACAAAGTCTGATGT
>CABQOK010000044.1 GCA_902465755.1 uncultured Anaerococcus sp. | reverse complement strand
TACTGAATCGGTTTCAAAATTCAGCACTGTTCTTTAATGTAAACAATGTAAACGGCAAGATTGATGTAAAAAATATATGTGGTCCACTAGATATAGAAAATGTAAATGGACCAATCTACCTATACAATATTTCTGGGGAATATGCTGATGTTTCAACCGTAAATGGCAATATCAGAGTAGATGGACTAGCATCAGATAAGCTTAAGGCTAAGTCAAATGCTGGAAATATCAGAGTCTTTAATATCAAAAACACCAAAGACATAGACCTAGATTCAGGCTTTGGTAATATGGTTGTTGATACAACAGACTTTGATGGAGTTATTAGAGCCAATGTTGAAAGTAAGGCAATAAATATTACAGAAAAATTTGCCAACAAGATTCAAGATGGCAAGGGCTATGAGATAAGCACAAGCACCGAGGAACCTGACCTTAGGATAAAGATTGATTCTTCCTTTGGAAAAATCTCTCTAAGATAAATATATAAGAAGCAAAAGACCCGCGGTAAGCGGGTTTTCTTATGCTTATTTTCCCGATTAGCGAAGGAAGATAAGCAAGAAGCAAAACTGAGGGTTGGGTTTTGCTTGTGGAAAATAGAGCTGTAATTTAAGGAAGAGTACGTCTGTAATGAAAATTAATTTGATTTACTCTATCTTCTCTATAATTATAATAGAATAGATATGTTTCTTTTCTTATAAATTCATGTAAAGTTTATGTAAAAAAGTATATTAAAATTAATAGAGTTTTAGCTTTTTCATGTTATAATAGAGCTAAGAGAGAATATATTATGGGATTTGCCTTATTTACTACAATCGAGCTTTTGATTTTTCTAATCGGCCAAGCTATCGATTTCAAAAACAAAAAACAATTAAATATTCTAGCAGGACTGATGTTTCTTATCATGTTTATCTTTGCAGGAGTCAGAGGCTCTGGTGATGCGGACTATTATAATTATTTATGGTTTGTCAAAGATCTTGGTCTTGATTACGCAAGGCTTTTTGATTTTACATATCCTGTGGAGTTTGCCTTTAGGTTTTTTGCCCTTCTGGTAAACACCTTGGGTCTATCCAGGCAGTGGGTTATAGTTATAATGAACCTATGCTCAATTCTTCCTATAGCCTATATTTCAATCAAAGAGTCAGCTAACCCCTTCCTTTCGGCTATAATATTTTTGCCGATATTTATACAATTTGATATGCAAACGTCAAGGACTGCATCAGCTATAGGACTAAGCTTTTTGGCAAGTTACTTTGTTTCTGAAAAAAAATACCTTAGGTCAATTCTATTTTTTATCTTTTCACTGGCCTTTCACAAGTCAGCGATGATAATGCTACCCTTCTTGATTTTGATTAACTTTAGGATAGGAAATGTATTTAAGATAATTACAGCAGGTCTTGGACTTGTGGTGAGTCTTTTTTCCTTAAAAGTCTTTAGCCTAGTAGCTATAGTCGTATCCAAGATGGGTCTTGGGGTGATCTCTAGAAAGATTGATACCTATGTATTTTCGGGAGGTATGTTTGCCTTTCCGATGAAGCTATATGATCCTAGGATTATCTTTGGCCTAATGCTTTTTGCTTTTTCTTTGATGTATTTTCACAAATACAGCTTTAGGAAAAACTCGATGATTGAAATTAGCTCCAAGGCCATGTGGTTTGGCCTAATAGTATTTTTGGTTTTTAGGTCATCTACGGCAGTTGCCTTTAGATTTGGGAACTTTTTTACAGTTTATCAAATGATTTTTATTCCTGAAATAATCAAGGAAGCGAAAAAGGATGATAGGCTGGGAGTTTTAATTATAGCCTTATCTATTATATTTTTCGTCCTACCCTATGCGGGATTTTTGATGATGAAGGCTCCTTCCTACGACTTTTTCTTTACTAATCTTAATGCTATACATTCACTAAAATAAAAGAGGAAATTATGAGAAAAATTACTACAGAACATTTAATTAAACAAGCAAAACGAAATATCTTACTTATTATAATCCCAGCCCTTCTTGTGTTTGGCCTGGTTTTGACGAGGACTTTGATCAAGGATTCCAAAAACTTTGAGGCTACATCCATGCTCATGGTTACTGGAGAAGGTAAGGATGATCCTATAAGCTATAATAACATCATCCTAAATGAGAAGCTTGCTAATATTTACAGCAATTTCTTAGAATCAAACGACCTATATGATGCCGTAAGCAAAAAGCTCGGCGAAGATTATGATCCAGATGATATAAAATCAAATCTTGACTATGAGGTCAACCCTCAAGGTGGAGTCATATCTTTTACCTATACTGATACAAATGAAGACAGGGCAAGCGACACTTTAACTCTAATTACAGAAGAATTTAGGACCTATGCCCTAAATTTCTTGAATATGGACAATATAGAATATCTTCAAAAGACCAAGGTTGACGCTCCTTCAAAGATTAAGGGAATCATATTTTCCATCTTGGGCCTTGTCGCTGGAGCTCTTCTGGGAATTCTTATAACTATAATAAAAGAAATTCTTTCAGATAGGATAAGAGATGCGAAGGATATAGAAGATTTAGGCATTAGGGTTTTGGGAGATCTTACCAAGGATTCTAAGGCTGCGATTTATAAGACAAAGGCAAGTATAGACTATCTTACAGAAAACTCAGTTATTGGAATAACTTCCCTAAATCCTAAGAAGTCCACCTATGACTTTACTGAAAAACTAGCCCTTGCTATGTCCACATCCTTTGGCCTTTGCCTTATCGATTCTCTGGCAGAAAATAAGGTGGTGGACAAAAAGTACGAGTCAAGCGAAGAAGATATCAAATTAATCAGATACAAGGGAGTAGACTTTATCAAACTAAGAGAGAAATCTCTAGATATTCTAGATTCTTATGTATTCCAAGATAAGATTTACGAACTAAGAGATACCTACAACTATGTTTTAATTAACGAATCAAGCCTTGATAGCTTGGAAGCTACTATAGGATTAAGGTATGAGGACTATAGAATAATTGTAGCTAACGATCCACACATAGGAAGAGAAGAATTAGTAAGAGAGATCAATTCCATAGAAGATATGGGATGTAAGGTTTTGGGAGTGATTTACGATAAATAAAAAATTAATACTAGGGCTTAGTCTAATTCTTCTTACATCTTGTAAGACAGATAAGCCCTACCAAAAACAAGATATAGAAATCAGACAAAGAACTTATAGAGAGGAAGAAAAGAACCTAAGTCCCGAGCTTAGCTATCTAGTAAATGAAGACTCCAAGCTCTATAAGGATAAGGATGGTAAAGAGATAATTGATAGCTTAGAGAAGGGTTCTATCGTAAAGATGATCGACCCTACAGATGAAAAATTCGCCCTAATTGATTTTAATGGCAATATATCATATATCGAAAAGTCTAAGCTATCGGACTTTTGATTTGCAAATAAATATAAAAATGATATCATATAGATGAACACTAGGGGTGCCCTAAAGGCTGAGATAAGACCCTTAACCTGATCCAGGTAATGCTGGCGTAGGAAAGCTGTTATACCTCGCTGACATTGTGTTAAGGAGGTATTTTTTAATGAAAAAAAATTGGACAGTAAAGATGTTAGTTGAAGGTGGACTTTGTATAGCTCTTTCCTTCGTATTAGGATATATCAAGTTATTTTCAATGCCACAAGGAGGCTCTGTTACAGCAGGTGAGATGATTCCAATAATCATATTTGCCCTAAGACATGGTTCTCTTCCAGGCATTATTGTAGGGGCTTTGTATGGTTTGGTTCAAATGCTATTTGGTGGATCAATCTTTCACCCAATCCAAGCTATCTTGGATTACCCAGTAGCTTTTGGAGTCTTGGGACTAGCTGGAATATTCTCAGCTGAGTTTGAGAAAAATAAAAGCATAAAACCAGTTCTTGCAGGAGCAAGCCTAGGAATCGTCCTAAGGATGATAGCCCACACCCTAACTGGCGCGATATTTTTTGCATCCTATGCTCCAGAAGGGCAAAACCCTTGGATTTACTCCATAATCTACAATGCAAGCTATCTAGTAGTAGAATTTATTATCACTGTAATAATTATCTATCTACTAAGAAATGTAATAACAAAAGACCTACAAAGAATATAATATTTTAAAGTGAAAGCCCCCAATCCTTCCTATGAATTGAGGGGCTTTTGTCTTAGTTTCTAACCTTAAAGGTCCTTGGAGCGAGTTTGTATACTAGGATTTGGCTTATTATTACAAAACAAATTATAAAAATGGAGATACTTATGAGAAAGACTCCATAAGAAATCTTGCTTGTAACTTGGGGAAGAACGAAAAATACAGCTCCATAAATCAGATAATCTATTAGGATAGCTGCCTTGCCGGTCTTCTGACCTTCCTGGTTGAAGGGACTTAGGAGATAGTATTCCATAAGGGGAAGACTTACGAAAAACAAGGCTAGAAGAGCGATATATACTAGGCTTAAAGCTTTTTGCCTAAGACTAAGAGTTCCATCAAAACTTGCGAGTATTAAATAGCTAACTGCCAGAGCAAGGCTTGGGATGGCCATAATTTTAAGTAGGGACTTAAATCTTTCCTTGTACATGGCAAGGACATTTTTACCTTCTCTATAGAAGCCGTATGGCATAAGTCCCTTATCGCAATTAAGATACATGCTCCTTAGGATATTATCTTGTTTTAGGAGGATGTACATAACTAGCGGTATGAGGAAGGTAGAAATCTCATCAATATTTCCCTTTAGATCGAAGCCCTTTACATACATATAGGCCGAAATAACCAGGCTTATTAGCAAAAGAATCGTACTTTTAATAAGAATCGGTTTTCTAATAATCCTCCTGTGCCTTAGGAAAAATACTTGGTTGAGATAGGCGAAACTTTCTCCATTTACTTTTTCCTTTCCTAGGTCCTTTTCTTTGATTTTTAGGGGATTTGCTGCATTATCTGCTACTGTATCTAGGGCTATTTGGTATTTTCTTGCTGCCTTTTCTATGATTTTCCCGTAAGAGTTAAAGTTTTTCATGTACCTATAGGCTGGGATGAAGGCTATTATGGATAGGCCAAGGAAGCCAAAGGAAGTTAGCCTACTAGGAATCTTAAAATAGCTCACGCAGATATACAAGATAAGGCTTAGGATAAGACCTACAGCAACTTGGATAAAGCCATTATCTAGGATTGATTTTTCCTTATCTTTAAGATAGCTTAGCCAAAATATCGATGCGGCAAGTTCTGTCATAAGTATGGCAAGAGACATGGCAAGTGTATCTATGATAGACACATCAGCCAAAAACTTAAAGGCAAAGACAAAGACCAAGCTTCTTCCTACAAATCTCAAGATAGGTATGTAGTAGAGATGGGCTTTTGTTATTTCCTTGGCATCAAAGGAGAAATTTGTAAATAGCTCATAGATAGAATTTCCATTATCCACTATCATATTTCTAAAAATAGCAAAGGATAGGTAGATAAAACAAGGCACCAACAAAGATGCTGTATACTGCTTTAGGCTTAAGGCTCCCATTTTACCAGCTAATATTTCTTCTATATTAAATACTTTCCCCAAAATTTTATTCGCATAGATCATCCAAAGAAAAGTGATGGAAAAAATCATGGCTGATTTGATTATTTGCCAGATTAGGGCGAAGATAGGATAGAAGACAAAAACTATCTCTTTTAACTCGAAAAATCTATACTTATCGCCTAAAAATTTCCCCAAAAGAGGGATTTTCCTAAAAAAGTAAACTATCCCGTTTATGGTTTTAGCTAGACTTATTTTTTGCATTATAGAAAAAGTTCTAAGACTCTTGTTCATTGCCTTCTCCTAAGTTTTCTTCGATAGCTCTTATGTCCTTATCTAAAGCCTTGCCTGACAAGAGATCTATAATAGTATCTTCAAAATCAGGATCATCTTTGATTAGGCTGTCAACAGGATTTAGGCTCTTGTTGTGAAGAAGGACGATTTTGTCACATATATCCTTGGCAAGTTGGAGGATATGAGTTGAGAAAATTATAATGTGGTCCTTATGTATATCTCTAATTATTCTTTTCATCTGAAGTTGGATTACGACATCGAGACTTGTGAGAGGCTCATCCATGAGTATTACTTTTGGCTTTAGGATGAGAAACATTAGCATCTGTAGCTTGTTTTTCATCCCTGTCGAGTAATCCTGGATTAGCCTATTTGAATCATCCTCTTCGAGCTCTACTATTTGTAAATATTCGTCAATATTTTTAAGATCTTTGATATTTTCACGATTTGCTTCTATAAAAAAGCTAATAAACTCTCTTCCTGTAAGAAACTTGGGAAGTTCTGGCTCGCTTACCATGAAAAACACATCTTTAAAGTCGATAGGATTTCTTATCCCACCTTCTTCCAAGAGAATCTCTCCCGAATCTTTATCTAAAGACTCGTTTATTAGCTTAAATAGGGTCGTCTTACCAGCTCCGTTTCTTCCCAATAGGGCATAGACTTCGCCTTGATCGAAAGTGTAGAATACATCTTTTAGGATTTCTTTCTTAGCAAAACTCTTACTTAGACCATTTATAATTAACTTCATAATCGCCTCCTTTTTTCATAATTATAACAGAAAGATGGGGGGGGAGCAAAAGTTTATAAAAATATTTGCAGAAAGTTATTAGAGGTGGTATTATTGTACTAAGATAATAATACAATAATACAAAAAGGAGCTAAGATGGAATTTGATAACAATAGACCCCTTTACCTCCAGCTACTCGAGGATTTCAAAATCAAGATATCTGTAGGAGATTGGAAGCGAGGAGAGAAGATCCTTCCAGTAAGGGATTTGGCTAAAATTTACGAGGTAAATCCCAATACGGTCCAAAGGGCCCTCCAGGAGCTAGAGAGAGAAGGTCTTTGCCTAAGCAAGAGGACCGCTGGAAGATTTGTAACAGAAGATGAATCATCTATTGATAAGTTATCCAACAAGGCCTTTTACCAATTGGCCGATGACTTTATTACAGGTTCAATAAATCTTAATTTGGGAAAGGATGAGTCAATAGGATTACTTAAGAAATATTGGGAGGAAGATTATGATAGAAATTAAGGACTTAACTATGATTTATGGAGGACGTGCAGTCCTAGACCATGTAAATTTGAATTTAGAAAATGGGGAGATTGTAGGCCTTCTAGGTGAAAATGGATCTGGAAAGACAAGCCTACTTAGGATACTTTCAGGTCTTGAGAGAAACTATACGGGACTGGTTAAGATCAACGGCAAAAATCCAGGAGATGCGACAAACGAATACGTCTCCTATCAGCCAGATCACTTGCCGGTTGACCCATCCTTCAAAATTAAAAAACTTGGAAAGCTATATGGAAATTTCTTTAGAGACTTTAAAGAAGAAAAATTCATGAACTTAATTGAAGGTTTCGGCATCGATAAGAATCTAAAGATTAAGGAATGTTCCAAGGGAATGAAAGAGAAGATTCAAATCGCCCTAAGCCTTTCAAGGAAAAGCCAAGTCTATCTTTTGGATGAGCCAATGAGTGGGATTGACCCAAAATCTAGGAAGGTCATCCTTCAAACTATAATTGATAATTTCGACTATGAAGGAATCTTATTAATATCTACCCACCTCATAGGTGAAATAGAAAAAGTCCTCGATAGGGCAATCTTTATTGATCAAGCGAAAATCATAGTAGATGAAAGAGTAGACGATATCAGAGAGAAGAAAAATATGGGTGTCGAAGAATACTTTACGGAGGTAATCTAGATGAAAAACTTACTCAAACAAATAATGAAAGAAGACTTTTTTGCAATCCTTCCTTGGTTATTTATTCCCCTTATAGGAGCCTTTGCAGGACTTTCCCTAAGCCATTTTACAGGACTTGTAGGTTTCGATATAATCACAGTTATAGCTACAATCATTCTAATGGCAGGGCCACTTATTGCCCTTGTAATCCTCGTAGGAAATGATCACAATAGATTTTATGGAAAATATGCAGCCCTTTACTCAAGCTATCCTATAAGTTCTAATAAAATTACCCTAACGAGATTATTAAACTATATAATCTTAGGGATTTTTACTAGTCTAAGCTATCTTTTAAACATCTTCTTGGTTGTACCATCAGATATTAAATGGGGAGACTTCTTTAGGAAATTTGGGAAGCTTTTGGGAGAGCTTGGCCCAGACCAATATCTAGATATGCTAAAATTTCTACTAGCTGTCCTTGGATTTAGGCTAATGCTTAGTTTAACAATGATGGCTGCTAATAGTATTGGAAATTCTTATTATTTCAAAAAGTTAGGAAAGCTCGGTCCAGTTTTTGTCGGAGTCATTCTTTTCGCTTTAGAAAGCTTTATCCAAATAAGGATGCTAGCCCGCTTTGCAGTAGATAAGACTATAGTTCAAAATCCTGATATGACAGTAAGTTTTTTTGAAACTAACTATATATTTATAGGAGTATTTATTATAGAGCTTATAGCAATTTATTTTGCCACAAACTATTTTCACAAGAAGAAACTTTCTGTAGAATAAAATATTATAAACAATATAAAGCTTCTTACA
>CABQOK010000043.1 GCA_902465755.1 uncultured Anaerococcus sp. | reverse complement strand
AATATCACGTGATCCAACTAAACGATACCCACCCAATCATGGCGATCCCTGAGCTAATCAGAGTCTTGGTGGACGAGAATGGAATATTCTTTGGAGATGCCCTAGAGATTTGTAGCAAGGTCTTTGCCTTCACCAACCACACAGTCCTCCAAGAGGCCCTAGAAAGATGGGATAAGGACATAGTTCTTGAAGTAAACCCAAGATGTCTTGAAATAATCGAGAAAATCAACGAGAAATTAGTAAAAGAATTTAAGGCCAAAGGCTACTCAGAAGAGCAAATCGACCCATATAGAATTGAAAGATATGAACAAATCCACATGGCAAATCTTGCAATCTATGTAGGATTTTCCGTAAATGGAGTAGCAGCCCTTCACACAGAAATCCTAAAGGCTGATACCTTCAAGCACTGGTATAAGTTAAGACCTCAAATGTTTAACAACAAGACCAACGGTATAACCCCAAGAAGATGGCTAGTATATGCTAACAGAGAGCTTTCAAGCTTCATTACAGAAAAGCTTGGCACAGACGAGTGGAAGTACAAGCTAGACCTACTTAAGGGATTAGAAAAATACAAGGACGATGAAAAAGTCCTAGAAGAGCTATGGGATATCAAACAAACAAAGAAAAACCAACTTGCCAAATATATCTTGGACACAGAAGGAGTAAAAATTGACCCAGAATCAATCTTCGATATCCAAATCAAGAGAATCCACGAATACAAGAGACAACATCTGAACGTCCTACACATAATCTATCTCTACCACAAGCTTAAGAAAAATCCTGACATGGAATTTACTCCAACAACCTTTATCTTCGGAGGAAAGGCAGCCCCAGGATACTTCAGAGCCAAGGGAATGATTAAACTTGCTAATGAAGTTGCAAGAGTAGTAAATGCTGATCCTGATGTAAATGACAAGATCAAGGTTGTATTTGTAGAAAACTACAGGGTAAGCTACGCAGAAAAACTCTTCCCTGCAGCAGACATCTCAGAGCAAATCTCAACAGCAGGTAAGGAAGCGAGTGGTACAGGAAACATGAAATTCATGCTAAACGGAGCCCTAACACTCGGTACACTTGATGGAGCAAATATAGAAATCTTCGACCATGCTGGAGAAGAAAACAATTTCAGATTTGGTGCTACAGTAGAAGAGCTAAACGAAATAATGGATAGCTACAATCCTGTAGAATACTATTCCAAAGACCCAGATATCAAGGATGTAGTCGATAGTCTTGTAAGTGGAGAGTTTAAGGACAATAACACCTATATGTTCCTAGACATCTACAACGAACTAATCAAGCCACAAAATGGTCAAAGAGGAGATAGCTACTTCCTCCTAAAAGACTTCAAGTCTTACGCCGAGGCTCACGAGAGAGTAAACGAAGCCTACAAGGATAAGATAGACTGGTCTAGAAAGTGCTTGATTAACATTGCAAACGCAGGATTCTTCTCATCAGATAGAACAATCCTAGACTATGCGGCTGACATCTGGAAAATAGATTAAGAGTAGAAAAATGGACGCACAAGCAATATTAGGATTAATGATCCCATTTATAGGCACGAGCTTGGGAGCAGCTTGTGTCTATATAATGCGTGATGAGTTAAATATAAGAGTACAAAAAGGCCTATCTGGCTTTGCTGCGGGAGTAATGGTTGCAGCAAGTATCTGGTCTCTACTAATGCCTGCTATGGAAATGGTAGAGGAAAAAATGGGAAGAATGGCGTGGATGCCAGCTGCTATAGGATTTATAGTAGGAATAATATTCTTACTATTTCTCGATTCTGCTATTCCTCACCAACATATCGACTCAGACACACCAGAAGGACCCAAAAGTGAAAATCTTAGAAAAACAACCATGATGGTACTAGCAGTAGTGATCCACAACATACCAGAAGGAATGGCAGTAGGGGTAAGCTTTGCTGGAGCGATCTACGGCCACGGAACAGTAACTATGGCGGGAGCTATGGTACTAGCCTTAGGAATCGCCATCCAAAACTTCCCAGAAGGAGCAATCATATCCATGCCCCTAAGAGCGGCTGGAGTAAACAAACACAAGTCCTTCATCTACGGTATTCTTTCAGGAGCAGTAGAGCCAGTGGCAGCAGTACTAACAATCCTCCTATCAGGAATAATGGTACCTATCCTTCCATATCTCTTAAGCTTTGCAGCAGGAGCTATGTTCTACGTAGTAGTAGAAGAGCTAATCCCAGAAGCCACAGGAGAAGGAGAAGATCACACAAATATAGGAACCATAGGCTTTGCAGCAGGATTTGTAGTGATGATGGTTCTAGATGTAATGCTCGGATAGGAAAAGTTAATAAAAAAATTATTGATTAAATAAATCCCTAAACTCTGACCGACTAGAGCTTGGGGATTTTTGCTTATTAAGTTAGATTATATCACCATCCCTAGTAAGGGATAAGGTAAGGTGTGTAAGCACCCATTTTAAGGAGAAGCGACGAGAGGTCTACAGAGCTTTGGGACATATTTGGCTTGAGTTTTTCTTATCTATGTATTTTCATAAATAACTTAATCTTTATAATCTAGGTGTCATCACAGCCTATAGATCTCTCACATTGTCCTCTCATAGCCGGACGGGCTTGCTTTCGACGCTAGCTTGCGGGCTCAGGTCAAAGACCTTCACCTCGCTAAGCCTCGATTAAGGAGTTTCATCAGTTCGTTAAACTCACTGTGACAACTCCATTAGAGATGGCGGAAGTGTTGTTTGGTTTATTCTCAAAGTATAGGTGAACCGCGCCACCTCGACAGAGCTTCCACGGGGAAGCGACGAGAGGTCTACAGAACTTCGGGACGCCTTTGGCTTGAGTTTCTGTCATCTATGTATTTTCATAAATTAGTTAATCTTTATAATTTAAATGTCATCATAGCCTGTAGATCTCTCACATTCGTTAGAGATGGCGGAATTGCTCTTTGGTTTTATTCTCAATGTATAGGAAATTATTTTACGATATTATTAATGTTTGAGTCTTCCCAAGACCTCTCTGAGTCCTATAACCCCACCCCTTATCTCTAATGGTTCTGGCCACAATGAACGTAAGTGAATTGATGGCAGCCCTTAATCGAGGCTTTGCGTGTATGAGACGAAGTCGAATCCGCAAACTACCGTCGAGCGTAGTCGAGACATCTCAGCCCACCCTTATCTCTTGACTTGCTCCATTAATTTGTTAGATGTCAGGAAATGAATTCCTCTCACATATTTCACAAGCTCACAAGCTGATTTTGGGTATAAATTAATTATATATACATTGACTTTTATAATAGAAAGGAAAATTATGGCTGATGCTTTATTGCTTACATTAGATGAAAATTATATACCACAGATGAAAGTCCTTATGACTTCTATTTACATAAATAATCCAGGAAGGAAGTTTGATGTCTATCTTATCCACTCTAGAATATCAGAGGATAAGCTTAAAGATTTAGGGGAAGACTTAAAGAAGTTCTCCTACACTCTTTATCCAATAAGGGCGACCGATGATCTTTTCTCTGCTGCGAAAGTTACTGACCGCTATCCAAAGGAGATGTATTATAGGCTTCTTGCGGGTGAATTTTTGCCGGAAGATTTGGGAAAGATTTTATATCTCGATCCTGATATGCTAGTTGTAAATTCCTTGGACGAGCTTCTTAGAACTGATATCTCAGCTTATATTTTTGCTGCAGCAAGCCATACTGGGAAGACCGATATGGCCAACAATGTCAATAGGATTCGCCTAGGAACTGACACTGACTATTACAATTCAGGTCTGCTTCTAATTAATCTCAAAAGGGCGAGAGAGGAGATTATCCCAAGCGAGATTTTCTCCTTTGTTGAGGAAAATTACATGAATCTTCTCCTCCCAGACCAAGATATCCTAAACGCTATGTATGGGCATAGGATCTATCCACTTGATGATTTGATTTATAATTACGATGCAAGAAACTACTCTTCTTATCTGCTTCGTAGTAAAAAACAAGCTGACCTGGCTTGGCTTATGGATAATACCGTAGTTTTTCACTTCTGCGGCAGGGATAAGCCTTGGAAGAAAAACCACAGGAATAAATTCACTAGCCTTTACAAGCACTATATGAGTCTTACGAGAAGATATCTGTCTTAGAGAAATAATAGGGATAAGGCAAACAAGGCCTTTTTCCTATTTTTCTATGCCCCAAAATGTTATAATTGATAGAAGAAGTTGGCTTACAGGTCACATAATTAGAAGCTATATCAAAAGTGTTATATATTAGTGGAGAGATTTACTCACAAGAATTCGACTTATTCTATAAGGAATGGTATTAATGATATTAAAAAGAAAGCCATTTGTTCGTTTGTCACTATAATCATGAAATAAAGGAATTAATATAAATTGAAGAGATTTAAAGATTTTAAGAAACTAGAGGAATTAGAAAAGGATCGAGAAAATAAAATTATAAAGACCAGCATGTTTGGCATAATTGGAAATGCCCTACTTGCAATATTTAAAGTATTTATTGGAATGAAATCAAACTCCATAGCTATTTTGGTTGATGCAGTAAATAATTTATCAGATGCATTAAGCTCTGTTATAACCATTGTCGGAACTAAGCTTGCCGGCAAAGAAGCGGACGATAAACATCCCTTTGGCTATGGGAGGATAGAATACCTTTCGGCTATGGTTATTTCGGTAATTATCTTATATGTAGGTATAACATCCCTGGTAGAGGCAGGCAAAAAAATATTTGACCCAGTAGAGCCATCATATAGCCTCTTAAGTATTATAATAGTTAGTCTATCTGTCTTGGTAAAATTAGCTATAGCTCGTTACTTCTTAAAGGTTGGCGGAGAGGTAAAATCAGACTCTCTTATCAATTCAGGTGAAGATTCTAGGCTTGACTCAATCGTATCCTTATCAATCCTAATATCCGCAGGCTTGTATGTAATGTTTGATATTTCTCTAGAAGCATATCTTGGAGCAATCATATCAATAATCATTATAAAATCTGCAATAGATATGCTGAGCAAAACCATATCACAAATATTAGGAGAGACGGTTGACCCAGAACTTGAACAAGAAGTGATAAAAACAGTAGAGAATTTCCCTGATGTAGAGGAAGCAAGCGCCCTAGTCCTAAGCAATTACGGACCTAATGATTGGAATGGATCTATTGATATAGGTATGCCAGAATCTTTTACGGCTGAACAGTTAGACGAGGTAATCAGAGATATACAACTTGAAGTTTACTATAAACATCAAATAATACTCACTGCGGTAGGTGTTTATCCAATAAATGCTCAAAACAAGCACATTAAAACAATCAAAGAAGAGATAAAAGAAATAATCTTATCCCACCAAAATATCGAGGGAATTCATGGCTTGTATGTAGACCAGGTCGATAAGGAAATAAGATTTGATCTTACAATAAGCTTAGATGCAAAAGATAGGCTAATAGTTTTAGAAAAAGTAGTAGGCGATTTAAAAAATCACTTCCCAGACTATAACATAGAAGCCTTACCAACAGATGTATGGATAAGATAGGAGCTATGAAAATGAACAATAGGTTAAGAAACCTTCTTCAAAAATAATAACTATAAAAATTTGGGGAGGAACAAAATGAAAAATATTGTAATTAAAGAAAATGTAATACCAAACTTAGATAGTATTCTAAATTTATATAATGATGTTTTATGGAATGCATATACAAGCGATCCAAAACAGTTAGAAAATGCCTTGAAAAATTCTTTGAAGATCTGGACAGCTTGGGACGAAGATTTACTAGTAGGATTAGCAAGAGTTGTTGGTGATAGCTGTACTATTATTTATATTCAAGATATTTTAGTTTTAAATTCATATCAGAAAAAAGGAATTGGAAGTCAGTTTTTAAAAATAATTCTTGATGAGTATAAGGATATTCGACAAATTATTTTACTAACAGACGACACTGACAGATCGATAAGGTTCTATGAGAAGAACGGGTTTACAAAGGTTAGCAAATATAAGACTGTAGCTTTTATGAAATAGGATTAGTTTTAAGTCTTGTATCATTATTATTACAAAGGTAATAGTAACTATATCTGTGTTTTAAGATATAATGCGTAAAAGTAAAAGAATATAATATAGATTTTCAAAAAATTTTTAAAATAGATGTTGACTTAAAAAGAAATGAGGAGTTCAAGTCTTATATAATATTTAAAACTCAAAAAATACATCCGAGAACAAGGCGCAAGATCGCCTGTTAAGATGTGGAAGGATATTTAGATAAGTTAAGAAAATAGAAACGATAAGATTTTAGATAAAAAATCGTCCCTAGTTATTAGGATTTTCTAATGAGGGGACGATTCTTTGTTTGAAAGCTTTATTCTCTTTCAAACTGAGCTTGGTAAAGGTCAGCGTAGAAGCCGCCTTTTCTGAGGAGGGCCTCGTGTTTTCCTTTTTCTATTATATCGCCGTCTTTCATAACGAGGATTAGGTCGGCGTTTTTTATTGTTGAAAGCCTGTGAGCTATGACAAAGGAGGTCCTTCCCTTGGCTAGTTTGTCCATGGCGTCTTGGACTATTATCTCTGTCCTAGTATCGACAGAGCTTGTCGCCTCGTCTAGTATTAGTATAGGGGCCTTGCTTATCATGGCTCGGGCTATGGTTAGTAGCTGAAGTTGGCCTTGAGATAGGGTGTTTTTGTCGTTAAGGATTGTATCATAGCCATCTTCTAGGGTTCTTATGAAGTGGTCGAGATTTACTTTCTTACATACTTCTATGACTTCACTATCTTCGATATCTTCTTGGCCGAAGGTAATATTTTCCTTGATGCTTCCTTCAAAGACCCAGGAGTCTTGGAGTACCATACAGAATTGGTCTCTGAGATTAACTCTAGTCATATCTTTCGTGTCGATTCCGTCTAGGAGGATTCTTCCTCTGTTTATCTCGTAGAATCTCATCAAGAGGTTGACTATGGTAGTCTTACCAGCTCCAGTAGGGCCAACTATAGCGATTTTCTCTCCTGGATTTACCTTGACACTGAAATCTTTGATTATAGTTTGATCAATTCTATAGCCGAACTTAACATTTTGAAACTCGACTTGGCCCTTGGCCTTATCAAGGTAGATTTTACTTTCCTCTTTTTCTTCTTCCTTTTCATTGAGGAATTCGAATACTCTTTCTCCTGCTGCAGCAGCTCTTTGTAGGGTATTGAAACCTTGGGCAATCTGGGAGAGAGGTTGGGTGAAAAGTCTTACGTAAATCATAAATGCAACTATTACACCGAAGGAAATCTTACCTTCTATGGCAAGGGCGCCTCCTACTATACAAACACAAACATAGGAGAAATTTCCTGAAAATTGCATGATTGGCATCATAAGGCCTGATAGGAATTGACTCTTCCAGGCACTTGTATAAAGCTTTTCGTTAGTTACTTCAAACTCATCTATCACCCTAGATCCGGCATTATAGGCCTTTACTACTTCATGGCCTGTGTAAACCTCCTCGATCTGTCCGTTGATTGCTCCCAGATTTTTTTGTTGGTCCTTAAAGTAAATTTGGGACTTTTTCATAATTACAGCCATCAAGACAAATCCAATAAAGGAACTTAGGATTGTAGTAAGGGTTAAGGTAGGGGAGTTTATTATCATCATTACTAGAGAACCTATTAGCATAATTATGCTTGTAAGGAGATTACCTATAGCTTGGTTTAGGCTTTGGCTTATGGTATCGACGTCATTTGTAACTCTCGATAGGATATCCCCGATGCTTGTAGTATCGTAGTAGGAAAAGGGAAGTTTGTTTACCTTTTGGGAAATTTTTTCTCTAAAGCTTTTTGATATTTTTTGTGTTACATCCGCCATTATGAAGGATTGGACTGTGTTTAGGATAAGAGAAGCAAGGTAGAAGATTAAAAGAGTTAGGGATATGCTTTTTACTGCTTCCATATCTATCGCCTTAACTATGGGTTTGCCATCTACCATTTGAGGAAGTCCCGCACTTATTTCGTTTGTGATGAGCTTAAGCTTGTCAGGACCTATAATCTGTAGGATGGTCGCTACAATTGATGCTATAAGGGATATTATAATCAAAGGCACATATGGCTTTAGATAGACCATCATCTCTTTCATTGTTTTCTTGAAATTTTTGGGTTTTTGAAAATCTTTTTTAGCCATCTAACTCCTCCTTACTAAGTTGAGAACTAGCTATTTCTCTGTAGACTCTAGAGGTTTGAAGAAGGTCCTTGTGCTTACCTAGACCTACTATTTTTCCATTATCAAGAACTATTATCTGATCAGAATCCATAATTGAACCAACTCTTTGGGCAACTACCAGGATTGTAGCTTTCGGATAAGCTTCTTTTAGTCTATGTCTTAGATCACGATCAGTCTTAAAGTCTAGGGCAGAGAAGGAGTCATCGAAAAGATATATGTCAGGGTTCTTGTAGATGGCCCTTGCTATAGCAAGTCTTTGCTTTTGTCCACCTGATACATTTTTACCAAGTTGGGCTATCTCGTGGTCGAATTTATCATCATATTTTTCTAT
>CABQOK010000042.1 GCA_902465755.1 uncultured Anaerococcus sp. | reverse complement strand
AGACGAAAATTCTGTATACTAGTAGTGAATTTAAGAAAAGGAGTAATTTATGAATTGTATCATAGCCCAATCCGGTGGGCCTACCAGTGTTATCAACTCATCTCTTGCTGGTGTTATCCAGGGAGCTCTTGATAATAATTTCGACAATATTTACCTAAGTCTTCACGGAATCGAGGGAATTATTAACAAAGATATTCTAGAAGTCGATAAGAAAAAATTTGTTAGAGAAGGGATTAAGGAAAAGCTAATGGCCCGTCCTTCTTCTATCCTAGGATCTTGCAGGTTCAAGCTTCCAGAAGACCTCAACGATGATATTTACAAGAAGATTTTCGATATTTTGCTAGAAAAAGAAATAAATGTTTTTGTCTACATAGGCGGCAATGACTCAATGGATACAGTAAAGAAGCTAAACACCTATATTCTAGCTAATAATATTGAAGGAATTAATGTTATAGGTTGTCCAAAGACCATAGACAACGACCTCAATGGTATGGATCATTCCCCAGGTTTCGGATCTGCTGCCAAATACATATGCCAAAGCCTAAGAACTATCAGGGCTGATGTCGATATATACGATCTCGAATCTGTAACTATAGTAGAAATAATGGGCCGCCACGCAGGCTGGCTTGCTGCTTCATCCCTTCTAGCTGATTATGGCTATCACAAAGAGCTTGTCAATCTAGTCTACGTCCCTGAGCAAAGTAAGTCTCTGAGGGAAATCGAAGAGGAGGTAAAGGATAATCTAAAAGAAGAGAAAAACCTCATAATAGCTATGGCTGAAGGATTCCGTGATACAGATTCCTACCTTGATAAGCCTATGTTTTCCAATAGTGATGATGGCTTCAACCACCCTATAGTAAGCGGTGTTGCCCAAAGACTTGCAGACTATCTTAGAGATAAACTCGGTGTTAAATCAAGGGCTGTGGAGCTAAATATAGTCCAAAGAACTTCCAATCACATCTCAAAAACCGATGCAGACGAAGCCTTTAAGCTAGGCTACTTAGCCCTAAAGCTAGGTCTTGATAAGACAAATCTAATCCCAGTTCTTAGAAGAAAAGAAGGAAAATCCTACGAAGTCTTCTACACAGAGGTAGAACCAGACCTAATCGCCAACAAGGAGATGAAAATCCCTGAATCTTGGCTTAAAGATAGAAATATCCTAAGAGAAAAAATCACAGCCTACGCCCTCCCTCTTATCCAAGGAGAGGTAGAGCAAAAATACGAAAACGGAATGCCTGTTTTTGTAGAGCTTTCTGATTTTGCTAAATAATTAAGATACAAAGACCTATGTGAATTTATCTTTCACATAGGTCTTTAAATTTGGAGATCGTTATACTATTTCATATTACTATTTTTATTCCTAACGTTTCTCAATTCTTTTCCATTTAAGAATAATTCTAGTTCATCATAACCAATCTCAACACTCGCTTTCATTGTATCTGCTGATGTTCCTGCAAGGTGTGATGTTAATGTGATATTATCTAACGATAGATAAGGATGATCAATTGGAAGTGGCTCATCATCGAATACATCTATAGCTGCCCCACCAATTTTTCTTTCTTTAAGAGCTTCAATTAAATCATCTGTCTTAACTAATCCTGATCTTGCTGTATTGATGAAATATGCTGTATCTTTCATCTTTTCAAAAGTTTTCTTATTTATAATATGTTTCGTATCATCTGATAGTCTCAAATGAATTGACACAAAATCTGATTCTTCAAGCAATGTATCAAGATCAACGTATTCTGCTCCATCTTTTTCAATGCTTTCTTTGCTCACATAAGGATCGTAAACAACAACTCTTGATTCAAATCCTGTAAGTCTCTTTTTCACTCTAGAACCAATATAGCCATAACCAATCAAACCAACAGTACAATTTCTCATATTGTGAATATATTCTTGATTAACAAACTTTTTACACCATTTTCCATCAAAAATTAATTTGTGTGCTCTTGCTATATTCTTATTTTCTGCTATCATCATACCTAAAGTAAAATCAGCGACTGCATCAGCACTTCTCCAAGGAGCATTTATTAGAGGAATATTTTTGTCTGATAGATAATCAATATCTGCATTCTCTATACCACCTCTTAGTACTGCTACTAATTTTAAATTTTGAGCGGCATTTATTATCTCCTTGTTAATACTTGCTACATGAACTACGATTACGTCTGCGTCTACACATTCCTTCAATAAATCTTCATTTGTTGGCGCAGCATCAATTCCATTTTGCTCTATCAATAGCATTCTATCTGTTATTTCTGCCATGGACGGCATTTGTTTATCTTCTATAAGTTTTACTTCAGCTCCATATTTTTCTAAATCAATCATTTTACTCATGATGTCTTTAGTTATTCCACCATCATATACACATACAATTTTCATATTCATCACTTAAAATTTTCCTCTAACATCCCAATAGGACTCCATAGCCTTATTGATAGATTGCCATTCTTTGAATCTTCTCTCATACAATTTCTTCCTTTTTTCATCTGGGTAAATTGGATCTAACAATTTAACAGCTTTATTTTTAGCATCATTATAGCCTTTATAAACCCCAGACCCAATACCAGCAACTATCGCCGCTCCTAGAGCACCTGTTTCTTCGCAATCAACTCCTACAATTGGTGATTGTAATATATTTGCGAACAATTTATTCCAGGTCTTAGACTTAGAGGTACCTCCAGTAAGTCTTATTTCCTTAAGAGGTAAATTAGCGTCTCTCAAAAAATCAACGTGCTGCTTATGAATAAAACCTGTTCCTTCTGCCAATGAATATACTAATTCTTCATAAGTAGTATTCAACCCTATATTTATGAAATTAGCCTTAGCATTTTGATGTATTGAAGGCTGTGCAATGAAAGGGCTATAAAATACCTTTGCCTTTGCTGGATTTATTTTTTCAATCATTTCATCTAGAACTTTGTAGTGACTTCTCCCCTGCTCTGATGCAATATTTTTTGCCCTATCTCCTAAAATTTTATTAAACCATTCATAATTTGACCCTGAAGACCCAGTGTATGAACAGTTAAGGTACTCTCCTTCATTTATATAAGGCATATTTGATGATGCACCCTCTATGATTCTATTCGAATGAGTCTCATTTATGCACCATGAGCCCGCAATCAATGTATATACATCGTCATCTGTACCACCTGAACCCACCAAGCAAGATAATATATCCATCATACCTGCAACTACAGGAGTTCCTTCATTAAGCCCTGTTTCTTCAGATGATTTAGGAGTAATATATCCTATTACATCAGTTGGCTTCTTTGCAAGTTTCGGAAGAGCATGCCATAAGTCCTCTATTCCATAAAGCTGCATAAGTTCTTTGGAGTATTCTCCCGTTTCAAGGTCTACCATAAAGGAACCTCCAAAACAATTTAAGTCGGTTGCAAATTCCCCAGTCAATTTGTACATTATGTAGTCTTTAAACATTAATATTGACTCAATCTTCTCATACGTTGGAATGTCGTACTCTTTGTACCATCTTAAAAGAGGTCCTGGTTCACCTGCAAATAAGTCACCTTTTACGATATTATTTATTTTATCTAAGCTTCCTTCTTTATCGTATAGTTCAATTATATTATTTGCTCTGTAATCATTAGAAAATACACCTGGTGCTATAATTTCTCCATCTTTTCCTAAAAATACAAGACCATTACCAAAAGAAGTAACGCCTATTCCTTTTATATCTTTAGAATCTACCCCAGAATTATCAATCACCCTTTTGATACAATCGCTTATAAGATTCCATAATACTGATAAATCAAATTCTTCTAGTTTATCGGCTCTTCTTTCAAATCTCATTGATGAGGTGGAACTTGATGAAATAATTTCACCAAGTTCATCAAACAAAACTACTTTACTCGACGTATTTCCTGCATCTATTCCTATCAAGTACCTCATTTTTACTCCTAACTATTTAAGCTCTTCCTGAGCTTGAGCAAACTCTAATCTTCTCTTTAACAACTTCCTTCATTCTTTCAATAGGTCTTTTATCTGCTACTGAAACCCATATAGACATATTTTCTGTTTCATTTAGTTGTTTTTTCATTTCTGAATAATAAGCATTAAGAATCTCTGAATAAATATTTAACTTACATACCCCAAGTTCAATAGCTTTTTGCAATTGATCATCAGGTGTCCCTGAACCACCATGTAGTACCAAAGGAACTTCAGATATTTCGTTTAATTCATTTAGTCTTTCAAAATCTAATTTTGGTTTTGCTATATATACACCATGTTGAGTTCCTACAGCTACAGCTAAACAGTCGACCTTAGTTTGATCTACGAACTCTTTTAAATCTTCTGGATTTGTTAGTGTGTCTTCTATATCTCCCTCTTTGGCATCAGGATTTTCTTTACCAGATACAATTCCATCTCCAACATGTCCCAACTCAGCCTCAACACTCACACCTCTAGCGTGAGCATAATCTACTGCTTCTTTAGTTGTTTTAATATTTTCTTCAAATTCTTTCGTCGAAGCATCTATCATTACAGATGTGAATCCAATATCGCAACACTTTTTAAGTAAATCCATGTCTACCGCATGATCTAAATGTATGCACACTGGGACACTTGCTTTTTCCCCCATATCTCGCACAGAGTTAATCCAGTAATTAAGCATTTCTCCTTCTAGGTCTACCTTAAGTCCCATAATTATTACTGGCGAATTTTCTTCTTCAGCTGCTTCAATGATCGCTTGTGCCATATTTATAGTTGAAGCATCAAATGCAGGTACACAATATTTTTCTTCTCTTGCTTTCTGTAAAATTGTTTTTAAATCATATAATCCCATAATTACCTCATTATCATTCCACCTGTCACATCTATACTGGACCCTGTCATATAATCAGACAGTTTTGATCCTAAAAATAACACAACATTAGCTATATCTTCTTTCTCTGCTATCCTTCCAATTGGAATTCTTTTATCATAATAACTTTTGTTAGCTAAGTATTTATCTCTCATCATATCCGTATTTACAATTCCAGGAACTACCGAGTTGATTGTAATTCCATATTGGGCCACTTCTCTAGCTAAAGACTTCATAAATGTTATTAACCCTGCCTTAGATGCTGCATAATGAGCATGCCCTGTAGTTGATCCATTAAAAGCAGCCTGAGAACTTACATTTATTATTTTTCCTTTTTTATTATTATCTATTAGATAATTTACAAACATTTTAGAAAGTATATATGGAACTTCTAAATTTAGATATAACGTTTTCTCAAACTCTTCATCTTCCATATCTACCACGTATGATTTAGGCCATATTCCAGCATTGTTTATAAGTATATCTGCTCCACCAAGTTTATCTAAAGCTTTTAAGAAGAAATTTTCTGTTCCGTTTTTCTCCATCAAATCACAAGTTTGATAAAAAATTTCATTATTTGACACTTCTTCTATTTCATTCTTAGCTTCTATTAAATCATTCTTACTTCTTGAACTTATAAGAACTTTAGCTCCTTCAATACTGTAAAGTTTCGCGATTGCAAATCCTATTCCCTTGCTAGATCCTGTTATAATGACTTTTTTTCCTTTTATACTCAAATCCATATGTTATCCTTTATTTACAATAAATCGTGAATTTTTACTTTCTATATCGTCTAACATTTCTTTAGCTAGTATCTTTGGCGAGTTAGTAAATGCATCTGTACTTCCTCCTGCTAAGTGAGGAGTTACTGTTACATTGTCCAAATTTATAAGTGGATAATCAGCTCCTGCAGGCTCCTTATCAAAAACATCTAATGCAGCACCTAAAATTCTATTTTCTTTCAGAGCTTTATATAATGCTTTTTCATCAACTAAACCAGATCTTGCAGTATTTATTAGATAAGAATCCTTTCTCATCATATCTAATGTCTTCTCATTTATAATATGTTTGTTATCTTTACTTAATCTGGAGTGTAGACTAACAAAATGTGAGTCTGTCAAAAGCTCATCTAGTTCTACTTTTTTAACATAATCAGGATATTCGGTTACATAAGGATCATAAATTAGAATGTTCATGTTAAACGCATTAAGTCTTTTCGCAACTTTCCTTCCTATTTCCCCAAATCCTATAATACCTACTGTCTTTTCATCAAGATCATATATATATCCCTTGTTAGGATAATCCTTAATCCAATTTCCATTCTTAAGTTCTAAGTGGGCCCTTGCAATATTTCTGACTTCTGCCAGAATCATACCGACTGTGAAATCTGCTACTGCATTTGAATTTCTTCCTGGTGTATTATAAACAAGAATATTATTTTTTGTAGCATATTCTACATCAATATTTTCAAATCCTCCCCTAAGAACTCCAATTATTTTTAGATTCTTACATCTATCTATTATTTTCTTATTTATAGGGAAAAATTGAGTAATAATCACATCTGCATCTGTTAATTTTTCAATAATACTATCATCAATATCTATCGAGTTAGATCCATTTTGTTCGATTTTTAAGTTAATATTTTGAAGATTTTCATAATCTCCTACATCCCATTGAATTGTCTCTAAGATATCCCCTCTGTCAGAAAAAACTTTAAATGCTTTCTCTATATATTTTTTCGGGATAAGTAAATCTCCAATACCTATAATTTTCATTGCTTCCTCCTGTAATAAACCTTTATTTAACAAATAATTCTGCTAGTTTTATTAGAATCCATCCAACCGGTGTATTATACGGAGAAACTAGATTTCCAAGTTCTTGTCCACTAGCACCTGCTACACTTACATTTGCTATTTCTGCTGCTTGAGTATAATATTGACTTAATGATGATGAAGCATACAGACTAATAATTAGAATCACTATCCCAGTCAAATATATCCTGAACATATTTCTCTTACAAAATGGAGCAACCATTGATATTACAAATACTATGGATGCTAAATCTGTGAAAGGAAGCATTCTATTACCTGGTAGAATCATAGCTAAAAGCAAAGCAGTTGGTATTAATAGCAAAGCTGTTGCTATTATTGAAGGTTCACCAATCAATAGTGCTGTATCCATACCAAAATAGAATTCTCGTCCTGGAAATAACTTTTTCATATAATCTTCCGCTGAATTTCTAATTATCATCACACCTTCTACCGTTACTTCTACCATTTTAGGTAGTAGAACCATTACTGCTGCTACCTTAACTGCTAATGGTAGAATTTCAGTTACTGGCCATCCCGCCAGAAATCCTAATCCTATGCCTAATATTGTAGCTAAAGAAACTGGCTCTCCTAATATTCCTAAAGTATTGCTAATCCTTTCAGGATCCAATTGTATATTTTTTACACCTGGTATCGATTCAACAATTTTGTTTACAAGGATGCCTATAGGCACATATATTCCACAGGTAGCATGTACAAATGCTACACCTTTAATCTTATACATTTCTTGTATAGGCTTTGCAGTTAAATCTCCAATTATAAAGGATATCAAATATAAGAGCAAAGCAACTACTACTCCAATCACCATCGAATTAGTGATATTGTAAGCTATTGTTCCTACTAAAGAAATTAACCAATAATTGAAAATATCTATATTTATAATTTTCGTTTTATTAATTAATAGTAAGACTAAATTTAACAATATAGCTCCCAACACTATAAATGGAATCAAAGGCGATGCCCATCCTATTGCAGCCCCAGTAGCCCAACCGACATCAATCACATTTAGTTCAAGACCAAATCTATTAACCATATCCTCTGCCGCAGGTCCTAATGATTCTAACAGTAAGGAAACAACCATATTAATTCCAGTAAAGCCTATTCCTACTGTCATTCCAGCCTTAAACGATTTCCCAACTCCAACTTTAAAAATTAAACCTAGTATGAAAAATATGATAGGCATCATAACTATCGCTCCCATACTGATTATAGAATTAAATATAGACATATATCCTCCATTATTCGTTTTACCTATAAATAGTCAGAGTTTTTCTTTAAAATATTAATAAACTTATTCTTGTGTAGTACTACTATAATTAATATAACATCATTTTTTATATTTGTAAAGTACTTTTACATTTGTAAATTAAAAAAATTTAATTTATGGTATAATATTATAATAAAATGGAGGTGATTTCTTGTCAGATAGATTAGATTTAATAGTAAAAGTTGCTAGTATGTACTATGAAGAAAATAAAACACAAACTTATATTTCCAAGAAACTCAATCTTTCTAGGCCTACAATTTCAACACTACTTCAAGAAGGTAAAGACTTAGGTATAATTAAAATATCTATTCTAAAAAAGAATTCGGGCACAAGAGATTTAGTAAACAATCTTAAAGATAAATATCCAATTAATAATTTATTTATAGCCCCGAAAAATTCAAAAAATCCTCTCCATGATATTGGTGTAATATGTGCTGATTATATAGAGCAAAAGAGAGATGAAAAATTAAAAATTGGACTAGGTCTAGGTAATGCAGTCTACGAATTTTCAAAATGTGCAAATTATATATTAACTAATTTTGATTTCATTACTCCATTGGTAGGTGGAGTAGATTTAAAAAATGATTCACTGCATTCAAATCGTATTTGTTTTGACCTCTCGAAAAAATATTCTTGTGATCCTTCCTTCTTCTATGCTCCATTTCAGGCTGATTCAATAAATCAAAAAGAAATGCTTATAGACTCTAGTATGGTTAAATCTAGTTTAGAAAGGGCTAAAAGTGTTGATAT
>CABQOK010000041.1 GCA_902465755.1 uncultured Anaerococcus sp. | reverse complement strand
GTTTGGTTAAGCTCTTCTTCATAGGCCATCATCTCCCACAATTCTTCAGTCATGTGAGGAGCTACTGGGTTGAGTAGGGTTATATAAGTCTTAAAGTCTTTTTTAGTGATTTTACCAAGAGATTTCATCTCGTTTAGGAGGGTCATAAGTTGGGCTATAGCAGTATTGAACTTAAGGTTTTCGTAATCTTCACTTACCTTTTTGATAGTTTGGTTGATTACAACTTCAAGGTCTTTGCTGTATTCTTCGCCATCTACTACAAGGTCTGTTAGGTTAAATACTCTTTCTAGATATTTCCTACAGCCTCTTACTCCCTCATCTGACCAGATGGCCATTGATGAGAAATCTCCCATAAACATCTCATAGCATCTTAAGGTATCAGCCCCATAGTCTCTTACGATGTCATCTGGGTTGATTACATTGCCACGAGACTTGCTCATCTTTTGGTGGTCGCTTCCTAGGATCATTCCATGACTAGTCCTCTTCCTGTAAGGTTCTTTTGTTGGAACGACACCTATATCATAGAGGAATTTGTGCCAGAATCTTGAGTAAAGTAAGTGAAGGGTAGTATGCTCCATTCCACCATTGTACCAATCAACTGGAGAATAGTAGTCTAAGGCTTCTTTACTTGCAATGGCTTCCTTGTTATTTGGATCCATATACCTTAGATAATACCAGCTTGATCCTGCCCATTGAGGCATGGTGTCTGTTTCTCTTTTAGCAGGCTTACCACAGATTGGACAAGTTGTATTTACAAACTCTTCTATCTCTGATAGTGGGGATTCTCCTGTAGCTGTAGGCTCATAGGAAGGAACATCAGGAAGCTTTACTGGAAGCTCTTCTTCAGGAACTGGAACCCAACCGTGCTCTTCGCAGTAGATCATCGGGATTGGTTCTCCCCAATATCTTTGACGAGAAAATACCCAGTCTCTTAGCTTAAAGTTAGTCTTTGCCTTACCAAGGCCTTTTTCTTCTACATATTCAATTGCTTTTTTCTTAGCATCACTTGCTGATAGGCCGTTTAGGAAGTCAGAGTTAATTGCCTCTCCCTTATTGATATCAGTTGTAGGTAGCTCTTCTCCAGTATCATAAACTGGGATTATTGGCATATCAAACTTCTTTGCAAATTCAAAGTCACGACTATCGTGAGCAGGAACAGCCATTATTGCTCCCGTACCATAGGTCATTAGGACATAGTCTGATACCCAGATAGGAATTTCCTTATCGTTTAGTGGGTTGATTGCAGAGATTCCATCAATCATTACACCGGTCTTATCCTTATTAAGCTCACTTCTTTCAAAGTCAGATTTCTTTTTAGCCTCTTCTTGGTAGGCTTCAATCTCTGCGAAGTTTTTGATTTTGTCTTTATATTTATCAAGGATTGGATGCTCAGGGCTTACTACCATGTAGGATACTCCAAATATAGTGTCAGGTCTTGTTGTATAAACAGTAAGCTTTTCGTCTAGGTCTTTTATCTTAAAGTCAACATCACAACCATGGCTCCTACCAATCCAGTTGATTTGGCTGGCCTTGATTCTTTCTTCAAAATCAACTTCCTCTAGATCATCTATTAATCTGTCTGCATATTCTGTTATCTTTAGCATCCATTGATTTTTCATCTTGTGAACTACTTCTGTTCCGCATCTTTCACACTTACCATCTACAACTTCTTCGTTGGCAAGTCCTACTTGGCAAGATGGACACCAGTTTACAGACATTTCATTCTTGTAGGCTAGTCCATGCTTAAACATTTGAATGAAGATCCATTGGCTCCACTTATAATAATCTGGGTCAGTTGTATTTACTTCCCTATCCCAATCAAAGGAAAATCCTATTGATTTCATTTGCTCCTTAAAGTGGGCAATGTTATCTTCTGTGACCTTGGCTGGGTGAATTTTGTTTTTGATAGCGTAGTTTTCTGTTGGAAGACCGAAGGCATCCCATCCCATTGGATACATTACATTTTCTCCCTCAAGTCTTCTCTTACGAGCTACGACATCAAGAGCAGTATAAGGACGAGGGTGTCCTACGTGTAGGCCTTGTCCTGATGGGTAAGGAAACTCTACCAAAGGATAGAATTTCTTCTTATTATTATCTTTCTCAGACTTAAAAGTCTTCTCATCATCCCATTTCTTTTGCCATTTTTTCTCTATGGCATTTGGATTATATTCAACCATTTCTTCCCCCTAGTTCTTATCAGCAAAGGCACGTACATATCTTGGATAAGCTAGCACGTCTCTGATATTTTTCATTCCTGTAACATACATTACAGCTCTCTCAAAGCCTAGTCCAAAACCTGAGTGAACTACTGTACCAAATCTTCTTAGGTCTAGGTAGTTTTCGTACTCTTCTGGATTTAGACCATTTTCTTCCATTGATTTGTATAATTCGTCATATCTTTCTTCCCTTTGTGAACCACCTATTAATTCACCTACTCCAGGAACGAGCATATCGAAGGCTGCAACAGTCTTGCCATCATCATTTCTCTTCATGTAGAAGGCTTTGATGTTTTTTGGATAATCTGTTACAAATACAGGTCCCCCTACGATTTTTTCAGAAAGATATCTCTCATGTTCTGTTTGTAGGTCGATTCCCCATTCTACTGGGAATTCGAATTTCTCGCCAGATTCTTGTAAAAGTTCGATTGCCTTTGTATAAGTTACTCTAGCAAATTCAGCATCTCTAACCTTCTCTAGTCTTTCAATTAGTCCCTTGTCAATCCAGGTATTGAAGAAATTCATCTCATCTGGAGCATTTTCTAATAGATAATTGATGGAGTATTTGATCATATCTTCTGCCACATCCATAGCAAGATTATAATCTGTAAAGGCCATCTCAGGCTCTAGCATCCAAAATTCAGCCGCATGTCTTGGAGTGTTTGACTCTTCTGCCCTGAAAGTTGGACCGAAGGTATAGACATCTCCGAAGGCTAGGGCGTAGTCTTCTGCCTCAAGCTGACCTGATACTGTTAGATAGCTCTTCTTGCTAAAGAAGTCCTTACTATAGTCGACACTTCCGTCTTCATTTCTTGGAGCGTCTTCTGGGTCGATAGTTGTAATGTTAAACATCTCTCCTGCTCCTTCCGCGTCAGAAGAAGTTACTATTGGAGGGTTCACATATAGGAAGCCTCTTTCTTGAAAGAACTTGTGGAGAGAGTAAGCAAGGATTGACCTTACCCTAAAAACAGCCCTATAGGTGTTTGTTCTAGCCCTAAGATGAGGGATAGTTCTCATAAATTCTAGTGTTTGTCTTTGCTTTTGGATAGGGAATTTTTCAGAAGATTCACCTAATATATTTACAACTTTTGCTTGAATTTCGTAAGGGTTTTTGCTATTACCTGTTTTTACCAAAATTCCCTTAACTTCAAGTGATGTGGATAGGTATTGCTTGTCGAGTTCATCGTAATTTTCTATATCACTTCCTACAACTACTTGTAGGTTTTTGAAGGTTGTTCCATCATTTAGCTCGATAAAACCAACGTTTTTACCAAATCTTTGGTTTCTCATCCAACCATATACACAAACTTCACTATCAACATATTTGTCTACTTCATTTAATATATCTCTAATCTTCATTTATCCCTCTCTTTATTTTATCAAGTCTTTCTATCATTTCTTTTTCATATCCAACTTTCTTCGGCTCATAGAAGCTCTCTCCTATGAACTCATCTGGAAGATAGTCTTGCTCTACATAGCCCCCATAAGCATGGGGATAGAGGTATTCGTCCTTTACAAGATTCGCTGATCCCTTGTAGTGGGTATCTTTAAGCTTATTTGGTACTTCTCTATCATTATTATTCTTTACAAAATTAATCGCCTTATCTATGGCAAGGTATGTAGAATTACTCTTTGGTGCAGCCGCAAGATATGTGACCACTTGGCCAAGAATTATCCTTGCTTCAGGCATACCTACCGTATCTATTGCCCTAAAACAATTGACCGCCATGACTAGGGCATTGGGATCGGCATTTGATATATCTTCTGATGCAAATATAATCATCCTTCTTGCTATAAACTTTATATCTTCTCCCGATTCTAACATCTTTGCAAGATAGAAAAGTGCTGCATTTATATCTGACCCCCTCATAGATTTTATAAAGGCACTGGTCGTATCGTAATGTCTATCTCCATTTTTATCGTAGATGGCGATTTTTTTCTGGGTGGAATTTTCTATAGAGCTCTTTCCTATAACTATTCTACCATCAATCTCATCTTCTGAAAATATAGCTATCTCTAAAGCGTTAAGAAGCGCCCTAGAATCTCCATTTGAATATTTGATAAGAGTAGCTCTCGCTTCATCTTCTATTATAATATTTTTGTTCTTCAGGATTACATCTTTCTTAAGGGCTGAATCGATCAAGCTTGAAAGATCTTTATCACTTAAGCTTTTTAGCTCGAAGACATACATCCTAGATATCAAGGCCTTATTTACCTCGAAGTAAGGATTTTCCGTAGTTGCTCCAATAAGAATAAGGGTTGAATCTTCTACGAAAGGTAAGAGATAATCCTGCTGGCTTTTGTTAAATCTGTGAATCTCATCAATAAAAAGGATTGTTTTCTTATTCTCAAAAGATAAATTATCCTTGGCTATCTGTACTTTTTTCTTAAGGTCAGATATTCCGCTTGCCACGGCAGAGATCTCCTCGAAGGCCATATTAGTCTTTTGGGAGATGATCTTAGCAAGGCTAGTCTTACCCACTCCAGGTGGTCCATAGAAAATCATCGAATATATCCTATCCGCCTTGATCATCCTATTAATAATCTTTCCTTCTCCTATAAGATGGTCTTGTCCTAGGTAGTCATTTAAGTCTTTGGGCCTTAGCCTATCAGCCAGAGGAGCACTTTTTTCTAATTGATTAATCCTATTAAGTTCAAATAAATCCACAATCTCCTCCTAAAGAAAAAAAGATGCTAGGAATGAGCATCTTTCTTATCTTTTAAACTTTTTATTTCTTCATAAAAGGAATCAACATCCTTAAATTCTCTATAAACCGATGCAAACCTCACGTAGGCAACTGGGTCGAGCTCTTTTAGCTCAGCCATCACCAGCTCTCCTATATAGGTTGAACTTATTTCTTTGTTTCCCGTATGATTTATTCTAGTTTCTACATTCCTAGCAACTTTTTCAATATCATCCATAGTCACCGGTCTTTTTTGGCAACTTTTGACAATTCCTGCTATCAATTTAGTTGGGTCATAGGCTTCTCGTGTTTCGTCTTTTTTTATGACCATTATAGTAGAATCTTCATACCTTTCGTAAGTTGAAAACCTACGATCACAATCTTCACACAAGCGTCTTCGTCTTATAGCCCTATCGTCTTCTGTTGATCTAGAATCTAAAACCCTGGTATTTGTTGAATCGCAGTAGGGACATCTCATATTATTTTAGAAAATCTGGTAAGTCGAAGTCATCAAATGGGTTTGATGATTTTTTCTTAGCGCTTGGTCTTTGAGGAGCCTTGAGCTCTTCTCTGTTTCTTGAAGCTTGTTGTACACTTCTTCTTCCCGGTGTTGGATTATCAAAGCCTGTTGCAATAACAGTAATCTTTATATCGTCTCCTAGAGATTCATCACTACCAACTCCAAATATGATATTAGCATCAGAGTCGATGTTTTCTCTAATAAGCTCAGCTGCTTCATTAGCCTCCATTAGACCAACTTCAGCTGCAGTTACGTTAAGTAATACTGCATTTGCTCCTTCGATGCTTGTCTCAAGTAGTGGAGAGTTAACAGCAGCCTTAGCAGCTTCAACAGCTCTATTTTCACCATTAGCCCTACCGATACCCATGTGGGCAATTCCTTGATCTGACATGATTGACTCAACATCTGCAAAGTCAAGGTTAATTACGTTAGGTACAGCGATTAGTTCTGAAATACCACTTACTGCATCCATAAGTACTTGGTCTGCCATCTTGAAGGCATCTACCATTGATGTTCTCTTTTCTACGATTTGTAGGAGTCTATCATTTGGAATTGTGATTAGTGTATCTACATTTTCCTTTAATCTTTCGATTCCACCTTCAGCTTGGTTTTGTCTTTTTCTACCTTCGAAAGTAAATGGCTTAGTTACAACACCAACTGTCAAGATTTCCATCTCTTTAGCAACTTTCGCAACTACTGGTGCAGCACCTGTACCTGTTCCACCGCCCATTCCAGCAGTAATAAAAATCATGTCTGCGCCTTTGATAGCTTCTGATATTTCGTTTTTAGACTCTTCTGCAGCCTTTTCTCCTACTTCAGGATTAGCTCCAGCTCCTAGACCTCTTGTTAGTTTCTCACCAATTTGAAGTCTTACGTCTGCGTTTGATTCTTGTAGTGTTTGTAAATCTGTGTTTAGTGCCAAAAACTCTACACCAGATAGTCCGCTTTCTCTCATTCGGCTGATTGCGTTGTTTCCGCCGCCACCTACTCCGATGACTTTAATCTTTGCTAAAGAGCTGTTGTCCATTTCCATGTTAATGTTTGCCATACTTTCCCCCATTTTATTCTAATAGATAAATTTTATATTAAGAACCTTCGTTTATTTCAACTACTGGGTTTTTTCCATTACTTAAATCTATGGAAGAAACATCTAGGTCCTTACTTTCTACATCCTTTAGGATTGATTCTAGTAATCTAATCTTGTATGAACTTTCTTTCAAATCACCAAAATCAACTCTCATATCTTTTATTATTATACCAATATGCCTATTGTTTTCAAAATTTAATTGATTAATCAAATCTACAAAGGAAGAAGAGTTTATTTCATTGATAAAATTTAATAAATCCTCATCATCAGTAAATTCTCCTCTAATATCTTCCTTGTAATCAGAAATCTTAATATTTATTAGAGAATTTTTGGTATTAGCTGGAATTTCTTCACTATCCATTACCCTTCCTTGATTGGATATATAGGTTATTTTTTCCTTATCTTCTATAAAAAATCTCGGATAGGTCTCCTTGACTTTGATATTGATTACCTTAGGAAAAACTTTCTTTATTTCAGCTTCTTCAATCGTGTCTTCTTCCATAAGTTTTTTTTCGTTCTTTTTTACATTGTAAGTAAGTATATTTTTACCTATTGGATTTTGTATCTTTGAAATAATATCTGTATCCTTTAGCCTCTCGTTTCCTGTAACATAAATCTGAGAAATTTTCATGTAAGGGTGCCTTAGGGCATTTACTATGAATATCGAAAGGAATAGTACAATTAGAAAAATCACAAATCTTTTAGTAAAAGTCTTAGGCTGTTTCTTCCTTACGACTTTCCTTTTCCTATTATTGTTTTTAGCTTCTGGTATTTGACTTTTCTTTCTAGCCTTTCTTTTATCTTTCATCTTTGATCAACCCTTCAATTATATGAAAAATTTTATCTCCTGCCTCATCATCAGAAAGGGCCTTGGCATTATCACCCATTTTCTTAAGTTTATCCTTATCGCTAATTATTTCTTTTATTTTCCTATCCAAAACATCTCCATCTAGGTCTTTTTCTAAAATCATTATAGATGCGCCATTATCGACATAGGTTTGGGCATTAAACTGCTGGTGATTTTCTGTGGTGTATGATTTTGGAATAAGTATTGAAGCCTTTGCTACAGCAGAAATTTCTGATAGGCTCATAGCTCCTGATGAAGCTATAACAAGATCGCTTACAGCATAGAAAAGATCTATATTATCAATATAGGAAAATACCTTAAGATACTCGCTTTCCTTTACTTCTTTCATGAAATCATCATAGTTTTTCTTTCCAGTTTGGTGGAGGAGATAGTAGGAACCGTCGAGATTTTTGGATAATTCCTTAACAGCCTCGTTCATATAATAAGATCCATTGGACCCACCAAAGGAAAATACAACTGGCCTATCTTTCTTAATTCCTAAATCTTTAAGGTCTTTCTCGGTAAAGCCAGACTTAAAGCTAGTCCTTACAGGGTTACCTGTTACTAGTATCCTATCCTTGTGCTTAAAGTGTTTTTCTGCTTCCTTGTAGGATATAAGGACCTTGTCTACCTTGTTTGATAAAAACTTTGATGCCATGCCTGGGTAGGAGTTTGACTCGTGGACTAGAGAAGGAATTTTTTTCTTACTTGCCTGATACAAGATAGGAGCGCAAACATATCCTCCAGTTCCTATAACTAGGTCTGGTTTATATTCCTCTATTATCTTCTTTGCCCTCGTAAACCCTTTAAGGTTTGTAGTGAGAGATTTAAATAGTTTCTTGTTTATCCTTCTAGGAATCCCCATACCCGGTAGGTCTACAAATTTATATCCATATTTTTGAGCAACGGTCTCTTCTGGGCCATTTTTTATGCCGACATAGATTATTTCCACATCAGGAATTTCTTTTTGAAGTTTTTCTCCTATGGCTATGGCTGGATAAATGTGTCCGCCTGTACCTCCGCCAGAAATTATTACTTTCATCTAATCATCCTTTGTATTTTTCTATCTTTTCTTTAAAGTCCTTGCCTCTTTCTTCAAAGTTATTATACATACCCCAAGAGGCACTTGCAGGTGATAAGAGGAAGATATCCCCTTCTTCTAAATTGTCAAAAGAAACCTTTACTGCTTCTTCCATATCCTTAGCCGTCTTGTAGTTTACCTTATACTTTTGGCAAAGATTTACGAGCTTATCTGTAGTTTGCCCCATTATTACCATAAGCTTACCATGTTTTTTGAATTCTTTAACAAAAGGGCTATAGTCGATATTTTTATCATATCCTCCTGCAATTATTACCATAGGCCTGT
>CABQOK010000040.1 GCA_902465755.1 uncultured Anaerococcus sp. | reverse complement strand
TGAATTGATCTGAGAAATCTTTGTTTGTGGTTGGTTTCTCTTCAGTGTTTTTTGGATATACGTGAGCATTTTCTACAACTCCATCTCCATTTGCTAGTGGAAGATGAATTGTAACTGGTACTGCTTTAGTTCCAGTAAGTGTTTCTTTATCATCTCCTGTATAAGTTGATAGTGAAGGAATTTCTTGAATTTGATAATCGCCAGTTGCTAATTTTGATGTATCGAATTCATAACCGTTTTTTCCTGTTATTCCACCAAGTACAGCATCCTTAAATCCTTCTGCTTTTGGATCTTGAACTGTTGCTTTGTTACCATCAGCATCGATATATCTCCAAAACATTTTTTTAGCTTTTGGAGTTTCTTCTGATTCTGGGTCTTCTTCTTCAAATTGTTTTTGCCAAGCAAAGTAAACGCCATCGATTTCTTTAGAACCTTTACCAAAGAATGATTCTATTGTACTTTTACTATCTGCTTCATTCTTTTTACCGTAGTTTTCGATAGTTTTTTGAGTAATATCTTCACCGATATATTCTTTACTATCTTTACCTGTTGTTGTACCATTTTGTGGCCATGCATTAAATTCATCTTTAGTTTGAAGTATTTTATGCAAAGTCACAGTTTTGGTTTCTTGTGCTTCAGCCGCATGAGCACTTGTGAATGGAGCTACTAGGATTCCTAGGACCATTGCTAGTGCTGTGAAAATTGAAAATAATTTGTTTTTCATATCTCTCTCCTTTTTCTTATTTTTCAATTTTGTTGATATAACCTATGTAATAGGCTCCCCTTTTACCTGACTACCAACCAATCAGGCAATGGGCTTGTCTGTGATTTCTTTGGAGTCTGTCTTAGCGTATATGACAGCTAGATTCATCCGTTGATTTCACAAACTTACCCAGTTGTGTTTATATAATCTCCACCTGGTGGAGTTTACATACATGGTTGTTTGACTTTTACATGAAATTCTCCTTTGTTTGAGATGTCTCCACTTCGGTCGACATAAGGGAACTGTAATATAAATTATTTTAATTTATAAATTTAGTTCTTCTATTACTTGTTCTTTAGTATACAAATGTCATCTTAGACTGTAGACCTCTCGTCGCTTCCTTGTGGAAGCTCTGTCGAGGTGGCGTTCCGCCGAGATGTCTCGACTATGCTCGACGGTAGTTTGCGGGCTCAGCTTCGCTTCACCTCGCAAAGCCTCGATTAAGGTCTGCCATCAATTCACATTCGTTCATTGTGGCCAGTACCATTAGACATAAGGGAAGTGAGTAGATTTATGATATGTAAAACAAGGGATTCCCCTCTTGCTTCGACCCTAGCGGAGAGGAGCTTTTGATTTTTTTGTACTCAAAAAGGAGAAGTTTTTGCTTCTCCTCTTGTCTTTTTTATTTGTTTACTCTCACATAACCCATTGGGTTGTATAGGGCCCGGGAGGTGGTTCTTAGTAGGTCTGCTCCGAAGATTATTTGGATGTCTTGGTCGTTTAGGGCTGGGTCGGTTTTGGTTGATGGGACTGATATTGTGTTATCGTCTATCTTAAATGAGAATTTGCTTTCGTAGTTTATTTCTTCTTCGTCAATTTCTAGCATTTTTATAGTTTGTTCTATGTCTTTGTTTTCGATTTTGATGCCCTTAGCTATATTTTCTGAGATTCTTGTAAATGGAAGGGATGTATCTAGGCCTGCCTTGTAGGTTCTTTTGTTAAAGATTAGCTTAAATACTAGGAAGTTTTCCTTAGTTTTTGAGCTGTTCTTTTTAAGATCTGAGCTTTGGACCTCCATCCCTCCTTTTCTTAAGTCACCCCTAAATACGAGTTGGCTTATGATATTCCACCCTAGGATCATATCTGCTGGGAATTTGTTTCCTGAAGGATCTTTTCCTAAATCTGCTATCTCGTCTTTGCATACTACAACTGGCACGTCTATAAGCTTAAGGCCTCCGATGGTCATTGTAGATAGTTTTGCTCTTCTAAAGCCTGTCCTTGTATCAAGTGGCTCTTCGTCTATATAGTCAAGGTCAATTTCATCTGCAAGGCTTTGAGGAATTAAGGTGTTGCCTTTGGTGGCAAACATAGCTGTTACTGGTTTCTTGCCAGCTAAGATTCCTATAAATATAAAGTTTAAGAATTTCTGGTCTGATATTGGTATTGGTGAAAATTCCATTCTGTCTCCTTTTATTTTTCTATTTAATATTATATCATAAAAAAGGATTCTCTTACTAATTGCTACAAATTAAAATTCCACGGCCCATACAAGCGTGGAATTTCTCTTATAATTCTTTTGTAAGCCTTTGGATAAGAGATTGGATCATCTCTCTAAATTCGACTAGCTCATTAATTTTTCCTTTGATTTCTGATCTTACCCTCATATCAGTGAAGATATTGTCAAAGAATATGTCGAACATATTATCAGAAAGGCTGTCGGAGATTTCTCCTGGCAGGTCGATATTTATATCTCCTAACTCCTTCCTTAATCTTTCTATGTCATGTTTTAGTCCGAAAATTGCCCTGTTGGCATCTTTAATGTGCTTTCTTTTCATAAGGCTTGATAGGCCTTCTCCGCCTAGAATATCGACAAAAGACCGTTTGTTTGCCTTATTAAGGATGCTAATGGCATGGTCGGTAGCTCTTAGAACTTGGCGGGCTGCTTTTATAGCTTCTTCTAATTCTTTTTTCCTGTTCATTTCTTCCTCCTAGAATTTAGAGTCCATCTTTTCTTCTCGCATGCTTTCATAAGACTTTTCATTTAGGATTTTTACATCTTCTTCTGTAATCTCCTTAGTCTTTAGCTTTCTTTTGGTAGAATCTTCTACTAGGGTGTAGATTACTGTAGCTATTGGCATGGAAACAAGCATTCCGAATATACCAAATAGGCCTCCTCCAAGAAATACTGAAAGAAAGATCCAAATCGCCGGTAGTCCCTGATGTTTGCCTATAACTAGGGGATATATGATGGATTCTTGGACTTGTTGGATGGCAAGGACAAAGATCAAAAATACTAGAGACTGGGCTGGTGATTGGATAAAGATCAAAATCATTCCAACTCCTGTTGCGATTATTGGTCCAAAGTATGGTATTATGTCAAATGCTCCAACGAGTATTGCTATCATAGCTGGCATTGGTAGCCTTAAGATAAGCATTCCTATAAAACAAATTAATCCAAGGCTTAAGCAAGAAAGTAGCTTTGTCTCTAGAAATCTTGCAAAGGAATTGTAGGAAAGTTTGGCTATATAGTTGATTTGTTTTACCTTTTCTTCCTTTAAGTTTGCAAGAAGAATCTTATTTGTATTAGTTTGGAGGGTTTTCTTGTTAAGAGATACATAAAAGGAGAAGATAAATCCCATAACGATTGTTATTATAGTTTGGGAAACTGAGTTTAGGATTGATGAAGTCTTAGTTACAAATCCCCAATTCTTCCCATCTAGAAATCTCTTTAATTCACTTGTAAAGTTTTCTATATTTATCTTGTTTATTTTAGCTGTGATCTCAGCACTTACTTCCTTGAAAAGTTTTTGATTATTAAGATATTCTACAAGCCTATCAAAAAATACTGGGATATTGTCTATAAGTGAACTTATAGCATTAGCAAGTTCTGGGATCAAAACTGTAAGAATAAGAGTAACTATAGCAAAAAATATTATCCAAGCTAGTACCAGAGAAAGGACTGGTCCAAGCTTCTTGTGCTTATCCTTGTCTATAAATCTATGAAATAGCTTCTCTTGGAAGAAGTTCATGGGTAAGTTTATGATAAAAGCAATCACTAAGCCATATATTATAGGTCTAAACACAGAATATGTAGATTGTAATACTCCCTGTACCCTATCTATATACCAAAAGCCGAAAAATATTAATATGAGTAAAAAGCCCAATTTAAATATCGGTCTAGTTTTTTCATCTAAAAATTTCTTTTCTTTCATATATGCTCCTGAAACAAAAAGGACTTATGCAAAGTCAGCAAGGCTATTTGCATAAGTCCGCAAGAGAATAGATTAGTATCTATTTTGTTCTTCTCTTTCTTTGTTGCTTTCTCTATTTTTCTTTTCGTATTCTTGTTTTGTCATAACATCTACAACATCAACATTGATAGTTACTACATCAAGTCCTGTCATTTCTTTGACATTGTTGGTTACAGCCCTTTTGATATCATTGAAGATTCTTGTAGCATTTTTACCATATTCTATGATTACATCTAGGTTGATTTTGGCTTCTTTTTCGCCAACTTCAACGCTTACGCCTGCTGTTGATTGCTCTTCACGTCCTGAGAAGAAAGATCCAATAGAATCTGCAATGTTTCCTTTCATTTCAAGGATACCATCAACACCATTGATAGCGATTCTTGCAATCTTTGCAACTACCTTATCTTCAATGATAAGTTTGCTTTCTTCATATTCTAGTTCTCTACCGTCGTTAATTTCTTCAATTCTGTCTTTTTTTTCTGTCATAATTTCCTCCTATTATTATTATCTAAAAAATCTTTTCAAAAAACTAATATACCTTACGTCCCTATCAAAGTAGGCACCAATAGTATAAGCTATAAACATTACAATGTAAATTCCTAAAGTTCTAAAAAACCCGAAGTTAAATAGACAAAAGATGGTAAGGATGCCCAAGATACAAGTTATTAATTTTGCCTTATTTCTCCTGTAGAAAGCTTGCCTTTTGGCTTTCTCTTCATCTTCCCTATCCATTCTCCTCATTTCCAGGTCATAGACAGTGAATCCTTTTTGATTTTCATTTGTTAAATTGTCCATCTACTACCTCTTATTTCCTTCCAAACTAGGTTCGCTCTTCTCAAAGAGTACATCCACATTGATATCGGCAATTCCAGTAAGCTCTGTTAAAGATTTTCTTATTTCAGATTTTAACTCTTCTGATAAGAGACTTAAGTCCCTATTGCCATCAACTTGAACCTTAGTTTTTGCATTGATTTTCTCATCTTTCGATAATATCTCTACCGCTGCCTGCAAAGCCTCTAAGCCTTTTGATGCTACTGCAGTCTTTACAGTATGCTCAAGGGAGTTTCTCTTGATTAAGACAGAGCCTTCCTCGTCTTCTTTGAGATATTCGTAGTCGCTGTTAGAAGATATGATTAGGTCAACTATCACTATTATTGCAAATAACAAAAGTAGTCCGCCTACAACCATAACTCCAATTCTTACGTTAGGATTTTGTAAATAGTAGAGGATGTCAAATAGCATATCAAGCTTCATGAGTCCTACTGATAGAAAAATAGCACCCAAGAGGATCAATACTACAGTCATTACGGAAAATATTACTCTTTTAAATGTTCCCATAAGCCCTCCTTAGTATATACATACCCCCTAAAAGGTGCTTTAATCTTTTTTATTCTATTTTTAAGCTTAATTCTAACCAGGTGTGATCGAGACCTTCTTTTTCCTCTTCAAGTTCTTTGATTTTAGCAAATGTCTCTCCTACCTTTTCATTATCATCATAGAAGCCTTCAGACATAGTTAACTCCGTCAAGGACTTGATCTTATCGTCTATTTCTTCTAAGCGATTTTCGATATCTCTTATATCGCTTTTAATCTTTCTAAGCTCGCTTTTTTTGATGTTTTCTTTTTGTCTTTGTTTTTTGATTTCAGTCTTAGTTAGAGTTTCCTTCTTTTCATCTTCTAGGCTCATCTCGCGAAGTTTTTTCTCATAATAAGAGTAGTTTCCCAGATATTCAACCATACCGTCGTTTTTCATATCGAGAATCTTGACGGCTATTTTGTTTAGGAAATATCTGTCGTGGCTTATGATTAGAACAGTTCCCTCATAGTCTAGGATGGCATCTTCAAGGATTTCCTTGCTATCAATGTCAAGGTGGTTAGTCGGCTCATCCATTAAGATAAAGTTGGTATCTGATATCATAAGCTTAAGGAGGGAAATCCTCGCCCTCTCCCCACCAGAAAGCTCTCCTATAGTTCTATCTATGTCATCTTCATAGAACATAAACTTGGCAAGGTAGGATCTTATATCATAGTTGGTAAGCATAGGATAGGTCTTAGCTATTTCTTCAAAGATTGTATTATCAAGGTCAAGAGACTTTTGTTCTTGGTCGAAGTAGCCAATCTTTACAGATTGACCAATCCTTAAATCTCCTCCATTTTTATTTTCTTCTCCCATGATTATTCTAAAAAGCGTGGTCTTTCCTACACCATTTTCCCCGATTATGGCGCACCTTTCCTTCCTGTAGAGGTCGAAGGAGATGTTTGAGAATATCTCATCTGATCCGTAGGACTTTGCAAGGTCCTTTACCCTCAAGACATCTACTCCCGATTGGATACGAGGGGTAAACTTTAGATGCATGGTATCTCTAAGCTCGACTGGCTTTTCGATTCTTTCCATTTTATCTAAGAGTTTTTGTCTAGAACGAGATTGGGAAATCCCCCTCTTTCTCTTGGATCCTCCCAAGTTTTTTAATCTATCTATAATTTCTTCTTGTCTTTCGATTTCTTTTTGTTGGGACTTGTATTGGTGAAGCCTTACCTCAAGATCCTTTTTCCTCTTGGCCATAAAGGTCGTATAGTTTCCATCATAAGATTCTAGGCGGCCATTCTCCATCATAAATATCTTGTTGACAGTATTATCAAGAAAATACCTATCGTGGCTTATGACTATAACAGAGCCCTTGTAGTTTTTGACGAAGTTTTCTAGAAAGCGAATAGCTCCAATATCTAGGTGGTTGGTCGGCTCATCCAGTAGGATAAGATCTGGCTTTTCCAAGATCAAATGAGAAAGCTCGACTCTTGCCTTTTGTCCACCAGATAGCTCAGAGATATTTTTATCAAAATCCTCCCTAGCAAAGCCCATGGCCGTAAGGGTGCCTTCGATTTCACTTTTGATGGCGTAGCCATTGTTATCGGCGAACTTCTCGCTTTTTTCCGTGTAGGCTTTCATGATAGTATCAAGCTTTTCTGGATCTTCTTCTACTGCCATTTGTCTTTCAAGCTCTCGCATCTCTCTTTCGATAGCAAGAAGGTTCTTGAAAGCTCCCAGGACAAATTCGTAGATAGTCATATCTGTATCGAGACTTAGGATTTGTTTTAAGTAGCCCACCTTTGTGTCACCCGCTATATAGATATCTCCAGAATCTGGGCTTAGCTCTCCAGTTAGGATATTGAATAGAGTAGTTTTTCCTGCTCCATTTGCCCCAATAAGACCTGCCTTATCGCCCTTTTCAATCCTAAAGCTTACCGAAGAGAAGATATCCTTTAGAGGGTAGGATTTGGCAAGGTTAGATGCTGTTAGGACATTCATCTAAAATATAAAGTCCTCTGGAGAGTTCATAAAGTAGGTTAGGGTAAAGAGGGACTCGTCTAGATGAACTGATTCAATCACGACGTTGTTTGTAACCTTAAGATCTACTGGAGAGAAGTTCCATATTCCCTTGACTCCCCCCTCACAAAGTATATCTGTTATATCCTGGGCAGCTTCTTTTGGTGTTGCGATAATTCCTATGTCTACTTGATTATCCTTTAGGTAATCTTCTAGTTTATCTACATTATAAATCTCTACTTCATCACTTGTAGTATCTTCTACAAGCTCAGGATTCTTATCAAATACTGCCTTAAACTCATAGCCTAGGTCTCTAAATGATCTATACTTATAAAGAGCATGGCCTATGTTACCGAAACCTATTAGGACCATGGAATATTTCTTGTCAACTCCAATGATCTTGGATAGTTCATCGATTAGCTCACTTACATTGTAACCATAGCCTTGTTGGCCGAAACAACCGAAATGGTTTAGGTCTTGTCTGATTTGGCTGGCTGTAAGGCCAGTAATCTCTGATAGTTCCTTAGAAGAAACTCTGATTATTCCTTTTTCATTGATGCTTTCAAGGTATCTGTAGTACTTTGGCAGCCTCTTGATTACTGATAATGAAATGTTTTGCTTAGCCATTTATTCCTCCATTCCTTCATTATTTGTGCTTCCACTTTTATCGTCTATATCTTCTAGAAAATCTAGGGGATCCTTGTGGGAGTTTAGGATCATTAGATCCTCCTCGCTTAGGTCCCTGTCCCTATTTTCTTGAATTTTTCCTTCAGTGTTTTTTGAATCTTCAGTTTCTATTACTTCTACTGACTTATCTTCTTCTATAGTTTCGTCTTTAACTTCAAGGCCAGTTTTGAGATTTCTCTGGGGATTTAGCCTTATGTAATTTATAATATGAATAAAATAAACAAGTATCAAAGACGTATAGAAAACCATCTGACTGTGTCTTAGTAAAGCTATATTAGGCAAGATTATATTTTCTGAAAGCTGTGGGATAAATCTTGCTAGAATTACAAGAGCATGGGCGCTTAAGGCAGTAAAGCTAAGGCCTGTAAGTATTCCAGTAAGTATGGAAAAGCTAAAGGCCTCCTTATCAAATAGGACGATAAGGCCATAAGCTAGCATCATAAGCCAGCTTAGTAGAAATAGCCCGTTCCACAAGAGCCCCACTAGGGCATTGTTTACAAAAACTCCGGCAAGAGTTAGGGCAAAGACTAAAATTGTTGCCAGAGCAATTATAAAACTTAGATTTCTCTCGGTCGTTTTTAGCATAAGAACCTCTAATTATTCTTCTTTGATTTGTACCTTAGGTTTGAATCTAGAATTCTTTTTCTAATTCTTAGGTGGTTTGGTGTAATTTCGATTAGCTCGTCTTTTTCTACAAATTCCATCATCTCTTCTACTGACATTTTTTTGGCAGGTGTTAGCATTATTGCATCATCGCTTCCGCTAGCACGAGTGTTGGTGAGCTTTTTCTTCTTGCATACATTTACATCTATGTCGAGTCCCTTGGCGTTCATTCCGACTACAAGTCCTTCGTAGACCTCATCACTTGGTTCGATGAAAAGTTGGCCTCTGGTTTGGGCAGAGTTTAGTCCGTAGGCTGTAGCAATTCCTGTCTCACTTGCTATCAGGCTTCCTACACTTCTTGTCTCCATATAGCCCTTATAACGGTAGATCGGAAGAGCACA
>CABQOK010000039.1 GCA_902465755.1 uncultured Anaerococcus sp. | reverse complement strand
GAGTTAGGGAAGATCAACTTAAGTCCAACTATATAAGCTAGAAGAACTGCTATTGTTATAAATATTGATTGAGAGATAAGATTTGTCTTTGTCTTTCCAGATATTATTGACTCTCTTGGATCTCTTGGATCTTCTTCCATGATGCCTGGCTCTGCTGGCTCAACTCCTAAGGCTAGGGCTGGGAAGGCATCTGTTACAAGGTTAAGCCACAAGAGTTGGATTGGTGTAAGTGGGCTTGGAAGGCCAAAAAGTATTGACAAGAATACTATAAGAACTTCTGCTATGTTACAAGATAGGAGGAAGGATACGAACTTTTTGATATTAGCAAAGATTACTCTTCCTTCTTCTACCGCATTTACGATAGTTGCGAAGTTATCATCTACAAGAATCATATCTGCAGTATCCTTAGCAACGTCTGTTCCTGTAATTCCCATTGATATACCGATGTCGGCGTTTTTGATAGCTGGAGCATCGTTTACTCCGTCCCCTGTCATGGCTACTATTTCTCCGTTTTGGCCAAGAGCCTTTACAAGTTGAACCTTGTTTTCTGGAGAAACTCTGGCAAAGATTCTCTTTGTCTTTACTATTTCTCTAATTTCTGCCTCTGTCTTATTGTTTAATTCGCTTCCTTGCATAGCTTGATCACGGCTTGTAGCAATGCCTAGGTCCTTGGCTATGGCGAGGGCTGTTTCGAAATAGTCTCCTGTAATCATTATTACATCGATTCCTGAAGCGTGGCATTCCTTAACAGCAGCCTTAGCTTCTGGTCTTGGTGGATCGATCATTCCTGTAAGTCCAACGAAGACCATATCACGTTCGATATTTTCTGTAGTAAGCTCTTGGTCAAGACTATCTAGGCTCCTAAAGGCGTAGGCCATAACACGTAGGGCAGAGCTTGCAAGGCTGGTGTTTTCTTCTAGGGCCTTTTTCTTAAGCTCTTCTGTGAAATCTACGATTTCGCCATCTATTAGGGTCTTAGTACATTTATCTATGACTACATCTGGGGCACCCTTGGTAAATGAATAATAATCTCCTTCTTTTTCGTGGAAGGTAGTCATCATCTTTCTTGTGGAATCGAATGGGATTTCCTCAAGTCTTGGGTGATTTTCGTTTAGGTTTTCTTGGTTGATGTTCCATTTTTCAGAAAGTGTAAGCATAGCGCCTTCTGTAGGGTCACCAGTGATTTTGTAGATCTCGTCTTCTCTTATGAGATTGGCATCGTTACATAGACTTGCTATGGTCATGAGAAGCTTGATTTGTCCGTGATTATCTACGATTTCACCCTTATCATCTCGGATATCTCCCTTTGGTTCATAGCCTGATCCTTCTACCTCGAATTCCTTACCATCTGTGTAGATTTTGGTTATGGTCATTTCATTTTGTGTAAGAGTTCCAGTCTTATCTGAACAGATTACTGTAGTTGAACCTAAAGTTTCCACTGAAAGAAGGTTTTTAACTATTGCCTTTCTTTCGGCCATTCTATTCATTCCGATTGATAGAACGATAGTTACAACTGCGGTTAGTCCTTCTGGTATAGCTGCTACGGCAAGTGATACTGCAACCATGAAGTTATCTAGTAGATCCATTTCAGATCTAAAATATCCAACTACAAATACTAGGATACAAACTATTACTACAAGCACAGCAAGGAGCTTGGATAGTTTCTTAAGTTGTTTTTGTAGGGGAGTATCTTTTGCCTCTACATTTTCTAGACTTGTTGCGATTTTACCAATTTCTGTTTCATGGCCTGTTGCTGTGACTAGTCCCTTGCCGTGGCCATAAGTTACTATAGATGATGAAAAGGCATAGTTATCTCTATCTCCGATTCCAACATCTTCATTAAATTCTTTGCTAAAGTCCTTTTCTACTGCGACAGATTCTCCTGTAAGGGATGATTCGTCTATTTGTAGGTTGCTTGATTCGAGAAGTCTCATGTCAGCTGGGATGATATCTCCAGTTTCAATGATTACAACATCGCCTGGTACAAGCTCTTCGGCCTTTAGTTTCTTTCTAGATCCATCACGAAGGATGGTAGCTTCTGGTGAGCTCATCTTTTGAAGGGCAGCCACAGAGTCTTCTGCACGACCTTCTTGGATGATGGACATAATAGCGTTGATTACTACGATTGCAATTATTATCCCACATTCTACAGCATCTCCTGTAAAGGCTGACACAATTGCAGCTATTACAAGAAGGATTACCATAGGATCTGCTAATTGCTCGATGATTTTCTTAGCAAGAGATTTCTTGTTAGAAGATTCGATAATGTTTTTACCATATTTATCGAGTCTTTTTTTTGCTTCATCGGAAGTAAGACCACGGTTTGGGTCACTATTATGTTTTTTGATTACTTCATTTAAACTTCCTTTATAGTCCATAATTCCTCCATTAATATTAACAAAAGGTATAAAAAAAACTTTTGGCAAATCCATGCCAAAAGTCTTGCCACCTTCTAGGGTTTATCCAACCGGGAAAATTCCGTTTTGACGATTGAATAATTGGGCTACTCCCTTTTGCTTACTTATATTATATAACAAATTGCCTTTATTACAAGACTATTTTTGTACAAAGTGTAAGAGCAAATTGTAAAGTCCCATTAATCCTTTTTCGTGAGTTCTCTCATAACCGTGACTTGCTGCAACTCCACTTCCTACTAGGGCATGGCGGAAGTCGTTATCACTTGCTACCGCTGCTGAGGCATCAGATCCGTAGTAAGGATATACGTCTAGGCCGTAGTCTATATCAAGACTTTTGGCAAGGTCTACTAGGTCATTGGTCAAATCATAATTGTATGGTCCAGAAGAATCCTTGGCACAGATCGAAACCATGGTCTCATCGCATGCAAGATCGTCATAGACAACTCCCATATCGACGGCGACCATATCTCTAATTCCCTTTGGGTGGCCGCTTGCGGCTCCGTGGCCTACTTCTTCATAGATTGTAAAGGTCATATAAAGAGGTCTATTTATCTTGACGTTTTTTTCTCTGATTTCCTTAGCAAGGGCTAAGAGGACTCCTGCACTTGCCTTATCATCTAGATGACGAGATTTGACGAAGCCATTATCAATTCTAAATCTTGGATCAAGGGAGATGAAGTCTCCGTTTGTAATACCTAGAGCCTTGGTCTCTTCGGCAGATTTTGTTATAGCATCTATTACAACTTCCATAGTGCTATCATCTCTTTTGGCTTCTCTTGGGTCAGATGAACCGTGGACTGCAGGTTCATTTAATCTGAAGACTCCTGTATAAGTTTTGCCAGACCTGGTGTGGATGGTTACATTTTCTCCTTCTGCGTAGGAAAAAGGATAGCCTCCAAGGCTTGTTACCTTAAGCCTACCGTTAGCCTTCACACTTCTTACCATAAGGCCCAAGGTATCTACGTGGGCAGAAAGCAAGAGGCCATTTTCATCTCCTTCTACAATAGGGACAACGACATTGCCCTTGTTAGTTTGGTAGGGCTTATAGCCTAAGTTTTCAAATTCGTCCATGAGATACTTCTCGGCGAGTTTTGTAAAGCCAGTAGGGGATGGTGTACCCGCAAGTTCTTCTATATATTTTGTTATTGTTGATATTTCCATGTTTTCTCCTTAATCATTATTCCTAGTTGTTTCTTCTTCCGTGTCCTTGATGTTGTTTAAGGATAGGCAAAGGGCTATGAGCTCTTCGGTAAAATCCTCCTCGTAGACCTTAAGTTGGTATTGGTCGGTGAAGGATAGGATCTTCTTACTGACTTCTCCTATCAAATCGCCCTTAAAGTAGGCCTTGAATTCATAATCCCACAAGTTTCCCTTAACATTAATCTTGCCCTCTTCGCTTATGATATCAATTGATTTTCTAAAGACAGAAATATTAGACTTTATGGTCATTTTCTTCTTAGAATCCTTGAAGTTAATCTCATAGACTGGAAGAAAGGATATGAGTTTCTTGTTTATAGTAAAAATCTCTACATCATTAGAATCAGATACAGTCGCTTCATAGCCTAGAAACTTAAATTTCTGATCTACAAAGAAGGCCTTCCTCCCATTTTCATCAAGGATGGGGTAGTGGTCTGTAATTTTGAAAAATTTCTCTTTGAAATAATATTTTTTCATAAAAATTCCTTTCATTTTTATTATACCCAAAACGATACGGTTAATTTTAGGGGAAAAACAAGGTCACTTAGTAGAATCTCTCAAGATAAGTCTTGCTTCTGCCGGTTCTATTACATCCTTCTCATTTCCCTCGATTTGATTGATGAGACTTTTGATAGCATCTGTCCCAAGCTTTTCGTAAGGGAAGTCAACCGTGGTAAGAGCGGGGTTTATTATAGAAGATATTTCGTAATTGCCAAAACCTGCCACAGAGATATCGTCTGGAATTCTAATTTTCTTTTCCCTAAGAGCCTCTATAATACCGAAAGCTATGTTATCGGTCGCTCCTATATAGAAGCTCGAATTTTCCTTGGCAAGAATCTCCTTGGCCTTCTCGTAGGCTGTCTTTTTGGTAAAGTCGAAGTGGTGGTGGTTGATTTTTATATTTCTATCCTTAAGTCCATCACTTAATCCTAAAAACCTATCTCCTACTGCCTGATCGTACTCTCCTACATCGAAATAAGAAATTTCCTTGTGATCGAGGGTCTTTATATAGTTTGCCATAAGCCTTCCTGCCTTATAGTCGTTGGGAAGAATTGAAGTAAAATCATCTAGCTTTTGGCCGAAGATTACAAGGGGGATGGTTAGATCTCTTATAATTTCCTTGTGTCTTTTGCTTATATTTGAGGCAAAAAGGATTATTCCTTCCACATTAAGACCTGCCATCTCTTCTATAATCCTTACTTCTTCGTCCATATCGTCATTTGAGCAAGATAGGAGCATGGAGTAATCAGTTTCCTTTAGGTAAATGTTAATAGCATTTAGGGCGGTGTTTTTGGTATAGCCTATAAAGTTTGGGATAATAATTCCTATGATATTGGTCTTGGTCTTTTTGAGATTTCTCGCATAAGAATTTGGGACATAACCAAGCTCGTCTATTGCTTCTTTAATTTTCTTTTTTGTCTTATCGCTTACTGAACCATTGTTTAAATATCTGGAGATTGTAGATTTTGAAAATCCTGTTAGCTCAGCAATATCTTTAATGTTTGCCATAAATCCTCCACTCTTATAATATCAAATAAATAATAATTTTAAAAATGATTTGACAAAGTAAACGTTTTTGCTATAATTATATTAACGGAACCGTTCCCAATTATTTGTAATTATTTAAAGGAGAAATTATGGATTACAAAAAAGCAGCAGAAGGAGCCATAAAGGCCGCTGGAGGAAGAGAAAACATTTCCTCAGTCGCACATTGTGCAACCAGACTTAGAATTGAAGTCGATGATAAGGACAAAATCAATATGGACTTGGCTAATGACCTTGAAGGAGCCAAGGGTGCCATGTTTAATGAAGGTCAGCTTCAAATTATCTTTGGAACTGGAACAGTAAACAAGGTCTACGATGCCTACGAATCTCTAGAGAAAGATTTACCAGATGACTTTTCTAAAATTCACGATAAGGCAGTGGCAAATAAAACTAAAAACCAAAAGAATCCATTAAAACGTGCCATAAAGACCTTTGGTGATGTATTTGTGCCAATAATTCCAGTCTTAGTAGCTACGGGACTTTTTATGGGAGTAAGAGGACTCCTCACCCAAGAGGAAGTTCTTAGAGTTTTCTCTATGACACCAGATGATATTTCCCAAAACTTCTTGATGTGGACACAAATTCTAACAGATACAGCCTTCGCTTTCTTGCCAGCCCTAGTGGCTTGGTCAGCCTTTAAGGTATTTGGAGGAAGCCCTGTCATAGGAATCGTCCTAGGCCTTATGCTAGTTCATCCTAACCTACCTAATGCCTACCAAGTAGCAAGTGGAGACGCAAGTCCAATAATAATGTTTGGATTTATACCAGTTGTAGGCTACCAAGGAACAGTGCTTCCTGCCTTTATTTCAGGCCTTATTGGTGCGAAACTTGAGAGAAATCTAAGAAAAGTAATACCAGATAGCTTAGACTTACTTCTAACTCCTTTCTTAGTTTTGGCTATAATGAGTGTGCTTTCCCTATTTGCAATTGGACCAGTCTTCCACCAACTAGAAGTCGTAGTACTCGAGGCAACTAAGTGGGCTCTAGGACTTCCTTTCGGTATAGCAGGAATCCTAATCGGAGGACTCCAACAACTAATCGTAGTTACAGGAATCCATCACATCTTTAACTTCCTAGAAGTCCAACTTTTAGCAGATAATGGAAGAAATGCCTTCAATGCTCTTTTATCAGCAGCGACAGCAGGACAAGCAGGAGCAGTTCTTGCAGTAGCTATCAAGACAAAGGATACAAAGATTAAACAAATCGCCTACCCATCAGCCTTATCAGCAGTCTTAGGTATTACAGAGCCAGCAATCTTCGGTATCAACCTAAGATTTGTCAAACCATTTGTCATGGGTATGATTGGTGGAGCAGCAGGAGGATTCTTCGCTTCAATCTTTAAGATCGAAGGAACAGGAATGGCAGTAACAGTTATTCCAGGTATGCTCCTATATCTAGATAATCTCTTAATGTATATTTTAATGCTTCTAATAGCAGGAGGAGTAAGTTTTGCCCTAACTTATACAATAGGATATTCAGATAAGATTCTTAAAGAAAACAAATAGCTTATAAATTTAGAAAAATGAATAAATATCGTCTCTTAAGAAAAGAAATTTAGGGACTGCTTAATGGTAAATACGCTATTTACTAACTTATGTGTCCTGGATTTTTTCAAAAAATAAGAGGCGATTTTTTATTTATTCTTTTCTTAATATGAAGATGGATAGAGACACATAGGTTACTAGCTTTTTATTTAAAACCATGACTAAATAATTTATCATAATAACAAAATAATGTTATTAATTACAAAATTTGGGTAATAAATTAATGAATAAAACATTCATCTTAATGTTGGTAATTGACAAAATAAAACGGAGGAAAATATGACTGAAAATTATAATACATGGAAAGAAATGTTTACTAAAAGTCAAGATATGATGAATGATTGGATAGAATCTTTCACAAAACTTGGAAGAGAAGAAGACGTAAATGAAGAAGATAAGAAAGATAAGTCTTTCGATTTCAACAGTGTAAATGATTGGATTAATTACCAACAAAACTGGTACAAAAAATGGCAGGATATGATGAAAACTATGTCTGGCCAAGGTCCTATGTTTAATAGCCCTTATTCAACATGGATCAACATGATGGATCAGTACAATGTTTTTGACGCAAGCAAGTTTATGGCACCTTTTAGCCGCGAAGTTTTTGAAAAGATGCAAAATTCACAAAAGCTATACCTTGCAGCCTACGAACAATGGCAGAAGTTTAACGAACAATTTATAAAGCCAGGAGCCAAATCCTATAAGGATAATATGGATTCGATGGTTGAGCAATTCAACAAGATTTTTATGAATAACTTAATTCCACTCTTACCTAAAGAGTTTCAGGGATTAATGATTGATTCACAATCTTATGTAAAGACTTATTATCAGTCTTTGGAAAACTTCCTTGGACCATGGTCTTACGCCTACCAAAACATAGCTGACATAACTATGGAAAGCATTTTCGAAGACCCAATGAAACTATCTGATACTCTAAAGCAATGGAAAGAGGCTTACGATAAGACTTTCGGAATTCTCGTTAAATCTCCAGTAGTAGGTTCATCAAGAGAAATGCTTGAGCAAAACAACAGAGCTATAGATGCGATGATCGAAATGTTAGTATCTGTATCAGAATTTATGACTAAGGCTTCATCAGTAGGCTATAAATATTCAAAGGAAGCCTTTAATGACTATGCTAAGTCAATTGAAAATGGAGAAAAAGCTAAAACTTTTAAGGAATTCTATGATATGTGGTCTAAGCATGTAGAAAATGCTATAGAAAATTATTTCTACACAGATGAATTCTCAAAGCTTATAGCCAAAACAGCAGATTCTGCTATGATTTTCAAAATTGAATATGACAAGGTTATAGAAAAAGCCTTAGCAGACCTACCAATAGTTACTATGTCCCAAGTTGATGGAGTTTACAAGAAAGTCTACGACCTAAGACGTGAAATTAGAGACTTAAAGAAGGAGTTAGAAGAGTTAAAAGAAGAGCTTGCTAAAGAAAATAATAAACAGTAACCTATGATTTGGCTTAAGGGAGGTAATGATTAATGTACGGTGATTTCAATTTTTTCGATATTAAAACAAGCATACAAGAAAATATCAAGGCCCAAGAGAAATTCCTAAAAAGCTTTGAGTCTATGATGGATGTAAAGGAAAATCAAGCAAATCAAACACCTAGAGAAATCGTTTTCGAAGAAGATAAATTAAAGCTCTTTCACTACAAGAAATCAGCTGCTTATGTAAGCAAGGTTCCAACTCTAATAATCTATGCCTTGGTAAATACACCATCTATGATGGATATTGGCAAGGAGAAGTCCTTTATCAAAAAACTTGTTGATAGTGGACTAGATGTCTATCTAATCGAATGGGGTTTTCCTACTCAAGAAGATAAGTACTTGACCTTGGATGATTATATTAATATTTATATTGACGATTGTGTAGAATATATCAAAAAGGAAAACAAGGTAGACAAGATAAATCTATTGGGCGTTTGTCAGGGTGGAACATTTAGCTTAATGTATACAGCTCTTCACCCAGACAAGATAAAAAATATTGTAACCATGGTAACGCCTGTAGATTTCTCTACGGATGATGGACTTTTGTTTAGATGGGGTAAGTATCTAAACTCAGATAGGATGGTTGAGGCCTATGGAGTAGTTCCAGGCGAGTTTATGAATACTGGATTTCTAACTTTAAAACCAATTTCGCTCATGGTAAATAAGTACGTGGATGTAATCAATGACCTGGATGAGCCAGATCATCTATCAAACTTTATGACTATGGAAAAATGGATATTCGACTCTCCAGGTCAGGCAGGTATGGCCTACAAGGATTTCCTAAACTCAATGTATAGGGAAAATAAACTATGCAAGGGTGAGATGGAAGTTGGTGGAAAAAAGGTAGATCTTAAAAAGATTACTCAACCTGTCCTAAATCTCTACGCAGAAAAGGACAATCAAGTTCCTAACCAGGCAACAATCCCTATGAAAGATCTTGTGGCGAGCAAGGATTACACAGCAAAGGGCTTTCCAACAGGCCACATAGGAATGTTTGTAAGCGGTAGGAGCCAAAGAGAAGTTGCTCCAACTGTTGTAGAATGGCTAAAGAAACGCTCTAGATAAGAAAGGAGCGATTATGGAAAATATTAAAGGA
>CABQOK010000038.1 GCA_902465755.1 uncultured Anaerococcus sp. | reverse complement strand
TGCTGTCAAGTAGCCTTTTACTTGGTTTTTAAGCATAGCAAATGGATTTTTGCCTGTATATGATCCTGATATTATAAATAAAACAGAAACATATATCAAGTGAAGGGCTATAACGCAGATAAATATCTTCCAGAAGATGGATAATACTGCAAATACTGATCCAGATTTTGCCATTTTCGCAAAGTTACCTAAGATGAAAAATGGTAGAAGTGGAACTATAGCCTTAGCCAAAACATTGGTAATTATTATATTAAATTCACCAACTGCCTTGTATAGGATTTCTCCTTGCTTTGTCTTTCTTAGCCAAGATATTGAAATACCTAGCATGAAAGCAAAGATAATAGCACTAGTTACATCAAAAAATGGTGTGATAGGAACCTCGAAGTATGGATCGATGCTAATTTCGTTAGAGCTTTGAATCGCAGAAACTTGTTCAGGCGAAATAAAGCCAGGAAAAATTGCATTTGCCATAAAGTATGACAAAGATCCACCTATTAGTGTTGATAAATAAGCAAGTAAAACTGTTACTCCTAAAAGTTTACCTGCCCCCTCGCCTAGGTCTGCTATACCCTTGGTAACAAAAGCTAAAATCATAAGTGGGATTATGAAGTTTAGGAAAGCCCCGAAGATTGACGAGAATGTTACTGTGATTCTTGTAAACCACATTGGTAGATATAAACCTACCAAGATACCGACTACAATACCAAGAATCATTCTTGGAATTAGTCCGATTTTTTTAGTTTTTTGCATAAGTACTCCTTTTAAATTGCATTGTTGTAAACCTTTGCATCAATAAAGAAGATGCTTATGTAAAATTGCTTTTATAATAAAAGTAATATATGTTTATGAAATCTTAACTAACATCTTCTTCAGAACCTAATTATACAAGAAAGATAAATTAATGTCAACCTTTTTATCAAACGTTTTCTTTATTTTGAGCAATTATTTGTATATTAAGCTATTTCTAGATGTCTTAAAATAACAAGCTTTCTTTGTGCACTTATTTATCTAGATAAATAATTATCGAAATATATAGAAGCTTTTTCCTAAACATTTACTCTTGATTTTACCAAGGCTTGGGCTATATATTCTGTTACTATTTCTCCTTGAGGATTTTCTGCTGTCATTTTAAAATCGACTAGCCCATCATTTCTGCCTTCTCTCTTCTTCTTACCAACTATTCCAACTTTGACCCTATATCTTGTATTTGCCAAAACAGGCCTTAGCCATTTGCAGGATAAGATTTGAGTTCCTGCTATAACTCCATCCCTATCGATCCCTGTCCTAACCCAAGCTGCCCACAAGACTAGGTTGGCATAGGCCCCAGGAGCTATAAGCTCTCCAAATCTACTTTCCCTGGCAGCCTTCATATCGACATGGATATCTCTAGGATCATATTTCTTGGATACCTCTATGATCTCTTCCTCGCTAAAGATAACATCTTCTATTTCTTCATCAAAAACTTGTCCAAGCTCATAATCTTCAAAAAACATATATCCTCCTATTAACTTAATACCCGAAATAAGAAAAATCTCGCAAGATAGGCTCACGAGATTTTAATTTTATTCATTATAGCCTTCTGATTTCATGCTTGGTATGAAGGAAGCCTCTAGTAGATTTCTTCCTTGACAGTAGTATCTATCGTCTCCCTTCCAGGCTTTCTGTCTTAATTCATCTATAAAACCTGAGTTTGTCCTATGGATTATCAAGGAAATATCCGTCTGATCGAATTCTCTAAGCATAGCGAAGTCCCCGTCACTATCTCCTCCAACCATTATAGGCCCATAATTTCTGTCGCTTTTGATGAGTTTATTGATAGTTTGGACCTTGCCTTCTCTGATACTTATAGGAAAATCCTTGTCGAATTTCGGAAGAATTTTTCCCTCATCGTCTTTCATAAGTCTTAGGCCTAAGACCTTCTCCTGCACCATCTCATAATTATTATTAGTATCTGTCGCAAAGGCCCTCACTATATCTATAAAGGAGGCGGAAACTATATAGGAATCTATGCCGTTTTCTTCAAGACTTCGGTATAGATCTACCATCTCATCCAGGGGCCTTATTCCAACAAAATATTTGATAGAGACCCTTCCTGCTGTGGATTTTATCTCTGGTGATATAAATTCTTCTACCCTTATCCTCTCTTTTTTCATAGAAGCATAGGCTCTTTTACAAAGATCGTAGACTTCCTCAGTCTTGTAATTTTTAAGAAGAAAACTCATCCAACAGTAAGGATCTTCTGCTTCTGGGTCGAATTCACTCGCCCTGTATCTGTAAAGCATCTTACTTACAAATTCCTGGTAGTAATCTGTATCTTGGACTTGTTTAAGACTCTTTTCTCCTTCAAATATATCTAGATTTCTATAAAGTTTTTCATAAGCTTTTTTTATATCTTGGGAAATTAGGTCAATGTTTACCCTTTGATTATCTAGATTATTAAATTGGTCTGGGTAGTCTTTTCTGTCCACGTTTTTTCTTATCAAGTCATAGAACTCTTCTGGATTCATCTTGAAAGCTAAATTCTTTACCATGTAGTAAAGTAGGGCCTCTTCAACATCTCCTATGATTGAAGTATTGTCACAATCAAAGACTGCAAAAGGTTTCTTTGCTGGATTATAGGCCCTATTGTCCTTACCATGTTTTGCTATAAGCTTGTTGATAGCTATATAAAGACTCTCTTCCCAATTTAATCTTTTGATATATGTTTTCATATCATATTTTTAGGATCGACAATTTTAATAAAGTCGCTATCGGATACGAACTCTAACTGCTTATTAGCTTCTCTTAGGCTCAAATTATTTTTGTGGGCAAACTTCGCAAGCTCTGCTGCCTTATCATAGCCTATGACAGGACTTAAGGAAGTCACAAGCATAAGAGACTTATCGAGATTTTCTTCGATTTTTTCTTTATTTGCTACAAGTCCCTCGATTAAATGAATTCTGAAGGAAGCCATAGCCTTAGTTAGAAGCTTAATTGACTTAACCATATTATAAATTATCAAAGGCATATAGGTATTAAGCTCTAATTGGCCGCTCGCATTGGCAATAGATATAGCTGTATCGTTGGCCATAACTTGGATAGATGCCATAGTCATCATCTCAACTTGGGTAGGGTTAACCTTACCTGGCATGATTGATGAGCCTGGTTCATTAGTTGGAAGGATCAATTCTCCTATTCCAGTTCTTGGCCCGCAGGATAAAAATCTCAAATCATTAGCAATTTTGTTAAGATCTTCAGCAAGAACTTTAAGAGCAGAATGGACTCTCGCCATAGCTTGTTTGGAGGAAAGTCCTACAAATTTGTTGGAATCTTCTATAAGTCTTAGGCCGCTGAGCTTTTGAAGTACACTAATCATCTTTGTGCTATAAGATTCTGGGGCATTAAGGCCAGTTCCCACAGCTGTTCCCCCGATTGGGAGTCTACGAAGATCTTCCATCAAGTCTAGAAGAGCCGCCTTATCTCTTCTAATAATCTCGCTATAGGCACGGATTTCACTAGATAGGGCTATAGGAGTTGCGTCTTGAAGATGGGTTCTTCCTGTTTTTATTATATGATCAAATTCCCTAGCCTTCTTATCGATAGCATCCACGAATTTATCAACTTCTGGCAAAAGTTCATTCTCAAGAAGATTAAGACTTGCCATATGCATTGCTGTAGGGAAGGTATCGTTTGAGCTTTGGGACTTATTCACATGATCGTTTGGGTGAATTAAGTTTTCTCCGCACCTCTCATTGGCAATATGGGCTATAACTTCATTAACATTCATATTGCTTTGGGTACCAGACCCCGTTTGCCAAACTGTAAGTGGGAATTGGTCGTCAAAGTCTCCATCAAGGATCCTATCTGCTGCATAGACAATGAGATTTTTTCTTTCTTCATCAATTTTTCCTAAATCAAAATTAACAATAGATGCAGCTTTTTTTATAAGAGTTAGGGCCCTTATCTCTTCTTTTGGCATAGTGTCTAGACCTTTTGGGAAGTTCATAAAAGACCTTTGGGTCTGGGCACCCCAATACTTATCATTATCGACTTCTATCTCACCTAGACTGTCTCTTTCAATTCTCTTATCCATGTCTAATCCTTACTTATATGATCTTCGTCCAAGATCCCTGGCTTGGTCATATTCTCGTAATCCAAAATCTTATCTATCTCATCGCTTGTCATAATCTTATCCCTGATTAAGATCTCCCTTACAGAAACTCCAGTCCTCAAGGACTCCTTAGCTACCTTACTTGCCCTATCATAGCCTATATGTGGGGCGAAAGGAGTTATAATTGCTACAGAGTTTTCCACTCTCTTCTCTAGTTTTTTCTTATCAGATGTAATTCCGTCAATACAGTTTGTATAGAGGGTGTGGATCGCTGCCTTTAAGGTCTTAAGTGATTCAAACAAGCTATAGAATATTATTGGCTCAAAGGCATTAAGCTCGAGCTGTCCTCCTTCAACAGCCATAGTAACAGTCATATCATTGCCGATAACCAAAAAGGCAACCTGGTTTACAACCTCTGGTATAACTGGATTTACCTTACCTGGCATAATTGATGAACCAGCTTGTTTGGCTGGAAGATTGTAATCGCTAATTCCTGTTGTTGGTCCTGAAGATAAGAGTCTTAGGTCGTTAGAAATCTTTGAAAGATTACTAGCAAGGGCCTTAAGGACTGATGAAGTAAATAAGAAGCAATCGAGATTTTGTGTTGCATCTACTAGATCTTCCGCCTGGTAAAGCTTAATATCACAAATCTTAGATAAGGTTGGCACGACCTCTTTTATGTAACTGTCATCAGCATTAAGTCCCGTTCCAATAGCTGTTCCTCCTAGGTTTAGATAAGAAAGTTGGCGAATAGCAGCATCCAGTCTCTCATAATCTCTCCTTATAGCCCTAGCATAGGCCCTAAACTCTTGTCCTAAGGTTATTGGCACAGCATCTTGTAGCTGGGTCCTACCCATCTTGATATATGAATCAAACTCATCTGCCTTATTTTCCAAAGACTTAATCAAGTTATTAACTTCTTCTTTAAGCTCATCAATATATCTTATAAGGGCGATCTTTCCTGCAGAAGGAATTACGTCGTTTGTAGATTGACCCTTGTTTACATGATCGTTGGGATGGATAAACTCATAAGTTCCGATTCCCCCTCCCATGATTTCATTTGCGATATTGGCTATAACTTCATTTACATTCATATTAAAGGAAGTGCCAGCTCCTCCTTGGATCGGATCTACTACGAAATTTTCCAAAAACTCTCCTGCCAAAACTTTCTCGCAGGCAGAAACTATAGCATCTTTCTTCCTATCAGAAAGGATCCCTACCTTGTTGTTTTCAATAGCACAAGCTTTCTTAACCTCCACTATGGCCCTTACCAAAAACGGATCCATAGGCCTTCTTGTTATAGGGAAGTTATCCAAAGCCCTCTTAGAATTAGCTCCGTAATAAGCCTCCTTTTCTATCTTAATTTCTCCTAATGAGTCACTTTCAATCCTAAAATTTTGCATAATATCCTCCTATACATCTATTATAACTCAAGAAAAGGTTTTTTTGAATAAGATTTCTGGGATTTTAGAATAAAATACAAGATAAAAGATACAATTATTAAAATAAAACCATATACATCCTAATAAACTAAAGGTCTACTAGTTTTTTATTTTCTATACTTTATCCAACCATAGTATTTCTATAGCTTAAATGATTTTTGCATCAAAAAAGGGGCTGTTGCAAAACTATGAATAATCATCGTACCATCGTTAGAAGGTTCTCTTAGGAAATTTTACCTCCCTTGGCCGGTGGGCCGATCGGCGCCTGCCGGCTCATGGAGGCGATTAGCCCGTCGGCTTAATGAGACTTTCCGTGGAGGTTCTTCTAACGATAATGGTACGATTTATTCATTCTGCAACAGTCCCAATTTTTTATTTTTTGATAACCCAGCCAACTGTCACTTCCGCCTTTAATCTTTCGAAGCTGTGTTTGTCTAAGGTGTTTCTTTGTGAGTAGTATGGATCGTTTATTGTAAAGTATCCATCCTTGTAGGAGTCTATTACCAAGAAGTGTCCCCCGTTTATAAAATATCCAGGACCAACTCTTACTACCATAGTTCCAGTCTCTAGAGCTTGGATAAAGGCTTTTTTGTTTACTGGCACGTCATAAGAATTTAGTCCGTACATCCTTGGAGCTTCCATGAAATATTGCCATTCAGTTCCGTCGTTTTCGTAATCATTGGCATCTATGGCTGTATTAGTTGGGTAGATGTCATTCCTATGAAGCTCTCTTGATAATACCATGGCCATGGCAGTTGGTCCACATCCGTAGCCTGAAAATGTTCCATTTGAAAATCTTCTGTTAGCCCATCTAGGGTCTCTCTGGGTAAAGTAAGGTGTTTTCCTGTTAAGATACTGAGAAAATCCTGGCTTAAAAAGTCCCCTGGTTCCCTTAACAGCTTGTCTAGTATCGATTTTTCCGACAAATGTCGCACGACCATGGCTATCTAGCTTGTATCTATTAAAATTAATTACCTTGCTAGTATTGGTCAAGGTCTCCTTGGTTAGCTCATCAAATATATAGGTTACTCCGCCAATTTTTTGTAGGCCTTCTGCAGGTTTTCCGTCGGAGAAGTAGTATCTATCTCCAACCCAACCTGTAGCAAACTTTCCTGAATGCTTGCTAGCTTCACCATACTTATTGAAATAGTACCGTTGATTGCCAAACTTCTTGTACTGCCTATTGAAAATCTTACCATTTTCGTCAAAACCGTAAGTGATTCCGTCGATCGTCCTAAGGCCCTTGGTGTATGTTCCATCTTCATTGAAATATCCAAGCTTGCCTTTGGAATAGTCCCGACCTATATAATGGGCTATGCCGTTTTTCTCAGAATATATCCTATCAAAGCCCTTGGTGTTGATCTCATTACGGGCCATGGCTCCAGTTTCTTTATCGAAGAAATACCTGTTAGCTCCAGTATCGTAAAGGCCTCTGGCTAGCTTACCGTTATTTTGGAAGAAATAGCTCCTTCCTTCTAGGTCTATCCAGCCTGGCTTAGATTTTTCTACTAGGGAAAGCTCACCCTTAGAGTTTGCGACAAACTTTCCTCCATCAGCTATGACTTCACTTCCCTTTACTAGGCCCTTTTCCTTATCGAAGTAATAGGACTTACCGGAAAGCTCTCTTTTACCAGAAAGTTTCTTGCCTTCTTTGTCATAAAGATAGGTAGACTTATTTTTATCAATTAATTTATAATCACTTCCCGTCTCAATCTTATCGTCTGTTCTTTGAGAATTCTCCTTAAAGATCTCATCTATATCTGACATGTCATAATAGACTATAGGAAGGCTACTTGTATCTCCTGTATTAGCTTTAGGATCTTTTGATATCTCTTCGATTTCTTCTTTCTGCTCGTAAGAGAGTGGATCTTCTTCCTTGATTTCTTTTAAGATCTTACGGATTTCTCCTTCATCAATATCTTTTCTTGAAGGATCTTCTTTGGTATCTTGGCTAAGATTATCTTCACTAGGAAGGTCTTCTTTTTCTATATTAACTTCATCTACATCTTCGCTAATATTATCAATAGTTTCCTTATAAAAGCTTTCTTGATCTATCTTTCCCCCTACATTATCTCCTCCATCAGCAAATGAAGGAGATAAGCTTGTAAAGCTAGACAGACATAGCAAAATAGCAATTATCTTCTTTTTATTATTCATCCTCTACTCCTTTAGTATACAAAGATTATATAATAATAGTAGATTTTTGACAACAAGCTAGTAGACAACAAAAAACCCCACAAGAATTTCTATAAAGAAATGGGGTTACTTGTGGGGTCTGAGATATTATGATTTGTTTATGAAATTATTTTGCCATTTTGCTGCTTTCTATAGCCGCATCAATGTTCTTTTGGAGTTTTTCTTGTTGTTCTGGGATGTTTAGGGCTCCTTCTACTGGATCTCCTATTACATTGCCGTTTTTGTCAACTACGATTGTTGTTGGATATACGAAGATATTTTCTAGGAAGTCCTTGATTTCTCCTTCGTAGTCTACTGCAAGGTTTTTGTAAGTTGGCTTTTTATCTTTCATGATTCTTTCAAAGGCTTCTTTGGTTGAATCATCGTAGTTTACATCTGTACACATTGATACAAAGTCAACTCCCTCTTGCTCTTTTAGTTTTTGAGAGTATTCGTTTAGATCATCCATCTCTTCTACGCAAGCAGAACAACCTGTAAACCATAAGTTTATTACAGTCGCATCGTTTTTGGCGATGTCTTCTTTGGAATAAGGATTACCATCTTGGTCTTTGGATGTAAAGTCTGGAAGCATTTTCGCTCCAGCTTTAGAAGCATCTACAGACTCAGTTTCTTCTTTATCATCTGCCTTCACTGCTTCTTCTTTCATATCTGCATCTTTGCTGTCATCTTTTTCGTCTTTTTTGACTTCTTCTTGTTTTGTTTCTGCCATGTCTTTAGCCTTATCGTCCGCATTTTGTGAGCTGTTGCCACAAGACGTGAGACCTAGGGCTAAAATTAGGGCAAATATTATTTTATTCTTCATTTTCTCTCCTTTGCCTAAATGAGGAAGATATGGCCTTTGTTGGACAATTCTTCTTGCAATCGCCGCATCTTATACATTCTAGATGGTGATCATTTTCTCTTATATCTACATCCATCTTACAAACCCTAGCACATTTGCCGCAGTCTATGCATTTGTGCTTATCTACGTCCATCTGATAGAAGGAGTACTTGTTAAAAAGGGAGTAGAAGGCTCCCAATGGACAAATCCATTTACAGAAGGGTCTGTAAAATACTATAGATAGGATAATCGTTATGATCAAAATCGTAAGCTTAAGGTTAAATAAGCTTCCTAGTCCTAATCTTAGGGATGGGTTTTTGATAGCAAGTGGGATCGCACCTTCTATGATTCCTTGAGGACAAATATACTTGCAAAATATGGGAGGAACCACTTCGTACTTATCGCCTAGTACAAGTGACATGGCAAGTATTAGTCCTATTAGAATCAGATACTTAACATAGCGCAAGGGCTTTAGTTTTTTAGTACTTAATTTCTTAGAAGGAATCTTTGCCAATAAATCTTGGAAGAAACCAAAGGGACAAAGAAATCCACAGATAAGCCTTGCAAATATTACTCCAAAAAACATCATAGATCCTATAACATAATAGGAAAACTTGTATTTCTTGGCACCCATTACAGCTTGCATAGATCCTATGGGGCAAGATCCAGCAGCTCCTGGGCAGGAGTAACAGTTAAGTCCAGGTACGCAAGCCCTTTTAGTAGAGCCTGTATAGATATTTCCTTTAAAGAAGTTTGGGATATGGATATTTGTAAGTAGACTCGCTATAGCTTGGATAGCC
>CABQOK010000037.1 GCA_902465755.1 uncultured Anaerococcus sp. | reverse complement strand
GACAATTCTTATAAGAGCGTCACGTTCCTTGTTTAGGTCGTGGTACTTGTTGATTTTCTCGCTAATCTCATCTATGCTCATTACTGTAAGTATCTTTGTTATATCCCTAAGCTCATTTGAAAGCTGGTCTATATCACTTGCCCTAAAGAACTTTTCTAGGTAGGTGTAGATTCTTGTGTGATTGTCCTTGTGGAATTTGACAAAAGATCTTAGGACTTCGTAGAAGCCATCACTTCTTAGAAGGTCGTCAGTATTGTTGAAGAAGGCCTTGGAGAAGTTAAGGATGGCTTTGTTGTTTGATATTGATATTTCTTTGTTCATATTAGCTCCTAACTATTCTTTTCTATTTATTATTTATTACTTTACCGCAAAACTAGACGAATACTATTTGAATTAAGAACATGTAGAGGATAGTTCCTACAGAAATAGACAAGAAGAGCTTCTTGAACCTAAAATGCAAGAAAATCACGACAGCTGATGCAATAATTTCTGCAAGTCCATATGGGTAATGGATGATGTCGATGTTTCTTAGGGCAAAGACAACGAGCAAGGGCATAAGGGCAAAGGGGAGGTATCTACCGTAGTACTTTACTAGATCAGGTAACTTCCTTTTGCTGAAAAACACAAAGGGAACAGACCTTATCATAAAGGTTGTAATGGCAGAGGCTGCTATTATCATAATCATTCTATTCATTATAATCTTCCACCTTTCCTCTTACAGCAAAGAGACTCATTACAATTAATAACAAAGCAGGTATCATAAACTTATCCTTGCCGAAGATTAATAAAGCGACAATTGACATAGCGAGGCCTATCATCAAAGGCCTGTGGTTTCTGGTGGCGTTAAACTGTTCTACCAAAAGCACTAGGAAAAGCGCTGTTAGGACAAAGTCTAAGCCCGTCGTGTTAAAGGTAATCATATTTCCCAAAAGGGCTCCCACATAGGAAGCTAGAGCCCAGACTAGGTAGTTGATTATGCCTATCGCTAGATAAAAGTCTCCACGATTTACTCCCTCAGGAGGCTTTATTGAAGTATCCAGGGCGAAGGACTCATCGGATAGGGTCAGGATAAATAGTAACTTCGATCTAGAAGTCTTGAATTCTTTTAGTAAAGACAAACCATAAAACATCATCCTGATATTTACTGAAAGAGTAAGGATGATGATAGCAAGAACGGTAATGTCAGTTTTGAGCAAGGGTAACAATACAAATTGCATGCTTCCAGCATACACCGTAAGCGATATAATAGGAGCGAGGATTGCAGAAAATCCTGCTTGACTAACCATGATTCCAAAGGTAAGACCAAGGAAGACATAGCCTACTATAACAGGGATAGTGTATGGGAATGCTTTCTTAAATGCTTCTCTCATAATATCTCCTTATAAAATTATATACATTCTATCACAAGATTGTTAAAAAATAAATAATAGTTTCATTAAAGACATAGAACTTGTATAATATAATAGGCTAATTATGTAAAGGAGAGTATATGAAAAAGTACGATATCGTAGTGGTAGGCGCAGGAGCAAGCGGTGCCTTCCTTGCTTATGAGCTAACTAAACTAAAAACAAAGAAGAAAGTTTTGATAATAGATGGCGGTAGGAAAGTAGCTAATAGGACCTGTCCTATAACAGAAGGCAAAGTCGATCACTGTATAGGATGTAAGCCATGCAACATCATGTACGGATTCGGAGGAGCTGGAACCCTCTCAGATGGTAAATACAACATCACCACAAGCTTTGGAGGAGACCTCCACCAGTACATAGGCGAGAAAAAAGCCATGGAACTTATGGAATATGTAGACTCAGTCCTTATGGACTTTGATGGGGGAGATGACCTAGAGCTTTACTCAACAGATAAAAACGACCTAAAGACCAAATGCCTCCGTCATGACCTCCACCTTCTATCAGCCAAGGTTCGCCACTTTGGAACTGATAGAAATAGGCTAATCCTTCAAAGAATCTACGACTATGTCAAAGAGACCATAGACTTCGAATTTAACACTATGGTAGATAAGGTAGAATACGAAGATAACAAATACATCATTCACACAGGAGATGAAGTCTATGAGGCAGATGACCTAGTTCTTGCAGCAGGAAGATCAGGCTCTAAGTGGATTGCAGATGTGTGTGATAAGTTTGACGTAGGACTTAAGAGAAACAGAGTCGACATCGGTGTCAGGGTAGAAGTTCCCGCAGAAGTCTTCAAACACATCACAGACGATGTCTATGAAGCAAAAATCATGTATCAAACCAAACAATACAACGATATAGTAAGGACCTTCTGCATGAACCCATACGGTCATGTAGTAACAGAAAACACCAACGGAGTCCTTACCGTAAACGGTCACTCATTCACAGACCCTAAGCTTCAATCAGAAAACACCAACTTTGCCCTCCTAGTAACCAACAGATTCACCGAACCATTCGAAGACTCCAACGAATACGGCGAATCCATTGCCAAGCTTTCAAACATGCTTGGAGGAGGAGTCCTCATGCAAAGATTTGGTGACCTAGTCAAGGGCCGCCGTTCATCAGAAAGAAGAATGGCCAAGTCCTTCACCACGCCAACCCTAAATGCGACAGCAGGCGACCTATCCCTAGTTATGCCAAAAAGACAACTCGATGATATAATCGAGATGATCTACCAACTAGACAAAATCGCCCCAGGAATGGCCAATGATGACACCCTCCTATACGGAATAGAAGTCAAATTTTACAATTCTGTAATAGACGTGGACGAAAGATTTGAAACAAACAAGAAAAGACTCTACTGTTTAGGAGACGGCTCAGGAGTAACCCACTCCCTATCTCAAGCCTCAGCCTCAGGAGTAGAAATGGCAAGAATATTAAACGACCTATAATGAAATACATCTATTCACAAATCAAAAAAGAAGACGGAATCATCCTAAGGGGAGTAATCAACACTCCTGATGATTTCACAGAAGATAAAAAATATCCAACAGTAATAATCTACCATGGATTCGGAGGAGATAGGAACGGATCAAGCTTTTTTAGAGTTCAAAACGCCAGATACCTCACAGATAGGGGCTATATTGTAGTAAGATTCGACTTTTCAGGAACATGCGAGTCCGACGGAGACTTCTACGATATGACCGTATCGAGAGAAGAAAAAGAAGCAGAACTCATCCACGAATTCGTAAAAATCAAATCCTATGTAGACAAGGACAGACTCTACTGGGTGGGCCATTCCCTAGGAGGGGTCATAGCTACCCTTAAGGCCCACAAGCTTAAGCCAAAAGCCATGTGCCTCCTCGCTCCAGCAAGTGATATGAATAATCCAGACTACATCAAAGTCATGGCCAAAACCATGTTCGAAGGCGAGATGAGAAAGAAAAAATCTGAAATAGACGGCCGTAAATCCTACGCCGAAATCATAAGAAGTGTAGAAGACGTAGATATAGGAGGAGTCAAACTCCACAAGAACTTCCTAATAGACTTCCTAAAGAAAAATATCTACGGGGCTGCCGAAAAATACAAGGGCAAGGTCCTAATCCTAAGGGGAGATGCAGACGACTTAGTCTTTAACGATGCCAACGTAAAACTTCAAAAGGCCTACCCAAAGGCAGACTACGAGCAAATAGAAGGAGCCGACCACTCCTTCAAAAACGAAGACCACAGAATGATAGTCTTTGAGAAAATGTATAAGTTCTTTGAAGAAAATTAAGCTTTAAAATAAGACAAAGTAAACTAGGCAAGGGCTAATGAACAACTCTGCATCCTTATCTCGAGCGCAGCGAACGCGGAGTCGAGAGATCTCTTGGCTTTCACTAGACTAGTTTAGGCTAATCCTAAGTTTATCTTAAAATCGCCAGGGTCAAACCCCTGGTTTTTATTTACCTTCATTTACTAAATTCCATAGAAAATATTTATTTTCCATTATTTTAAAGAAAATAACCAGAAAAGACTTTAATTTTGTCTGAAAAGTGTTATAATGTAATAAACAATTATATATCTGACACTAATTTGTAACTAATATCTATCAATTGTGGAGAAAATTTAAAAAAATTGTCGCTTTTTGTAGAAAATGTGTTGCAATTATTTAGAAAGTGTTGTATGATTATAATTGTAAAGTGAGTACTATATTAATAGTTTTTTAAAACAAAAAGGAGAATTACAATTATGAAAACAAATAAATTAGCAGCAGGTGCTCTTGCACTAGCTCTAGGACTTGGTGCAGTTACACCAGCATTTGCTGAATCAACAAAAACAGGTAACGAGAAAAAAGGTGAAGTTTTAGTAACTCAAGAATATAGAGATGCTGAAACAGCATTTGTTAAAGCTTTCAAAGCACTTCAAGATGCAAAAGCTAAAGAAGAAGCAGCTAAAAAAGTTAGAGATGAAAAAGCAGCAGAATACAAAGCAGCTAGAAAAGCTATCGAAGAATTCAATGCATACAATGAAGGTATCAAAGCTGAACTTGCTCAACTTGATGAAGAAGGTAAAGAACTTTACAAACTAGTTCTTGCTGACGGTGGACTAGATTTAGCTGGTGGAGCAGAAAACTGGAGACAAACAAGCAGAGACGTAAGAAACACTTACCCTGAAGTATCTACAGTTCCAACTGATAAACAAGTTGCTAACTTCAATGACTTAATCGCTAAAATTGACGAATACGCTGAAAAAGAAGCTGAACTTAAAGGTCAAGATGAATTCTTAGCACTTCAAGATGCAGCTGATAGAGCTCTAGAAGCAAAAGAATTTGCTCAAAAGAAATATGTTGATGCTAAAAATGCAAGAGTAGCGGCTGAAGGTGTTTACGCATCTGCAAGAGCAGCATTCCTTGCAGCAGGTGCTGATAGAGCAGCAATCGGTGAAGCTGAAAAATACGGAGACCTAAAATACATCACAGTTGACCCAGCTGAAAAAGACTCTGAATCTAAAGAAGATGTTCTTGCTAAAGCTGAAAAAGCTTACGATGATGCAAGAGTTACTGTAAAAGCAGTAGAACTTATCAAAGTTACAGCTCCAAAAGTTTACGAAAAGAACAAAGTAGCTATCGATGCTTACCTAGAAAAAGCTAACGCAGCTATCAACAAACTTGGTAAAGCTCTTGGTAAAAAAGTAGCAGTATCTGATCTTCTTTTCTCAACAGCTTACGCTGATGAAGAAGCTAGCCTAGAAGAAATCAAAGATTTAACTAAAGAAGTTGAAGACGTAGATAAAGAAGGTAAAGATCTTCTTGAAAACATAAACAAACAAGAAGAAGAAGCTGATAAAAAAGAAGACGACAAAAAAGACGACGACAAAAAAGACGACGACAAAAAAGACGACGATAAGAAAGACGAAAAAGAAGAAGACAAAAAAGACGAAAAAGACGAAAAAGAAGCTGATAAAAAAGACGAAAAGAAACCAGCAGCTAAAAAAGCATCTTCTAACGCTAAAACAGGTGTTGCAGGAGTAACAGGCGTAGCTGGAATCCTAGCAGCAGCTTCAGTTGCTTACGCAGCAAGCAAAAAAAGAGACTAATAATACTTTAGTCACTGAAGAGTGCACTCTATAGACAAAGTATTAATTTAGTAACCGCGGTACTCACGATTTAAGACCCTTTCCCCAAAGGGTCTTTTATTTTTGTCTCAAAAGGGTGGGGGAGATTTTTTTTCTAAAATATCTGAGACTAAAATATTAATATTAAATGTATTTATGTATTAAAATATGTTTCGAGCAGGGTTGGACCCTTCGAACCCAAGGGGACAGGCTAAGGGGGCGGCAGAGGCCCCCTCTACCCTTTCCCCTTGACCCCTTTGTCATTCACCCCCTCTGCTCCTAAAGCGGAGTGCGGAAAAGGTCGATTTGCTCCGCAAATCTTTGTTGGTAGGGGGATCTCCTTGTTTTACTTGTCCTTAGGTTTAACAATGTCTAATCTCCGTCTCTCTAAAAATCGATAACTCGCTAACGCTCAAACAAATCGATTTTCTTAACGAGAGACTTGATTAGACATTTCTACCCGTCTATAGAGTAAGGAAAGAAGTAAGCTTTGCCTTTGGCAAAGCATGTCATGTTTTTTATATTTTACATATTATTTAAAAAATAATTCTTATGTAGCTAAGCTACGAGGAATTTTCTAGTTTGTTTAGATAAGAATACTCTATATACTTTGCATATCTTATAAATAACATTTACCGAGTTGCATGTATAATCAGAGTGAGCGTTAAGAAAATTTATATGTTTGAGCGTAGCGAGTTATAAATTTTTAGCGAATGATGATTAGGAATTCCCAGCTGATAAACAAACTAAAACGAAGAAGTTCAGCCTACAAAAAAAGATTGGCGTAAGCCAATCAACTGGTTTCGCACTCCGCCTAAGGAGCAGAGGGGGTGAGGGAAAAGGGGGTTTGGGGGAAAGCTGGAGGGGGCCTCTGCCGCCCCCTTAGCGTTCCCCCAAAGGTTCGAAGGGTTCAACCTTGAATAAGGTATATTCTAATACCAAGTTATACTATTCATAAATATATTCCTGTATCTAAATACATTACTATATAAAAGATTTTAGTCTCAGATATTTTAGAAAAAAATCTCCCCTACCCCTTTTTAGTAATAGTATATTTAAAAAAATCTCTAAAAAAGCCCCCTTTTTTAAAGGGAGCCTTGTTTATTTGATTAGTTATTTTGTACTTGATCTAGAATTTCTCTTGCTCTTTCTATAACTTCGTTTGAATGATCGATTAGGGCTTGAATTTCGTCTTCTCTTCCTTCGATTGCTTCTGGAGCTTCTGTTTGAAGTATTTCTAGGGCTCTCATTGTTACTCTTGAATCAAAGATTGATTGTTCAAGTTCAGCTATTGCTTCTTCTTTTGTTTGAGCGCCTTCTGAGTCAGTTTCATCTTCCATAGATTCTTTATCTTCTGCTTTTTCGTCTTCAGCAGTTTCTTCTTTATCAGAAGCTTCTTTATCGTCAGTCTTTTCTTCTTTAGAGTCTGATTTATCAGCCTTATCTGCCTTATCGGCATCTTTATTGTCTTTGTCTTTATCTTCAGCTTCTTTGTCGTCTGCTTTTTCTTCTGTTTCTTTTGAGTCAGCACTTTCTGTTACTTCTGTTTCGTTTTTGCTATCATCAGAAGTATTTTTGTTTTCGCTCATGTTGTTACATGATGCTAGTGATAAAGATAGTAAAAGTCCTGCTAGAACTACTTTGTTTTTAATTTTCATAATATCTCTCCTTTTTATCCTTATTTGTTCTTTCTTCTTGTAAATATTAGTCCAATTGCTGCAACTACTGCAACTCCTCCAACTACAGGAAGGATTGAATCAACACCTGTCCTAACCTTACCTTTTGATTTCTTGCTTGATGTTACGACCTTTTTAGTTGTCTTTTTCTTATCTTCAGGGCTACCAGTCTCTGCTTTCTCAGGATTTAGTTTTTGATTAAATTCATCTTCTAAGGCCTTGATATCATCTGTATCAGCATCCTTATCATCTCTTAAATCCTTAAGTTTATTCTTGTATTCTTCTTTTAGTTTCTTCAAAGATTCTTCTGTGATTTTATCTGATTTTGCCTTATCTATATAGCTTTCGAGCTGATCAGCTTTTTTATTAAATTCATCAACAAAATCCTTGTCGTCAATTGCTTTTTTAGCCTCATTAAGCTTATCTAGATTTTCTTTAGTCCTTTCGTCTGTTAGGGCCTTATAGGCATCCTTGTAAGCATTTTGGTAAGATGCAGTCGCTCTTCTGTAATTATCACTATTGATGAACTCGTTATGCTTATCTGCTCTGAGTGCCTCATCAATTTTTCCTTGAAGCTCAATTTCTTCCTTATTTCCCTTGCCCTTACCTTCTTCTATAACTTTCTTAGCCGCTTCTACATCTTCTATTAGTTTTTCATAATTAGAATCTGTTGGAGAAGCATTATCTAATGCCTTGAAAGCCTCTACGTATTCATCTATAGCTATATCTTTATTTTTTTCTAGTTTTTTATAGTTTTCTGATTCTCTGAACTCTTTGTCAGCTGCCTTAAGTGCTGCTGCTCTATCTAATAGCTTATTATCCTTATCATCATTAACTACACTTTTAGCTTCAGCTACTGCATTATCGTAGTTTTTTTGAGCCTTAAGAATTTCATTAGAATCAGTCACACCACTTTCGATAAGACCTAAAAGAGCTGTTTTTGAAGAGCGGTAATTGTCAATCTTTTCTTTTTCAGTTTGGTTATTTCTTGCTTCTACTTTTCCTAGATTTTCTTCTGTGAAATCAGTCGCCCTATCATAATCAATTTTTACTAAAGCTTCCAACTTATAGTCGAAAACATCCTTGTCAGATAATTCATTGATTTTATTACTTGGGAAGCCCTTCATATCATCAATTACCTTTTCTTCTTCCTTGCTTAGGGTAAATTTTTCTTCTGCTATATTTTCCTTTTTAGAAACATCCTCTATAGCTTTCTTAAGCTCACCTGTTATATCTGAAATAGCCTTAGCTTGAGATTCAATATCATCATAAACCACAAGTGACTTAGCTAATAACTCTTTTAGAGAAGGATCTTTTTTAATCTCTAAAAGTTTACTAGCCTTATCAATTTGTTTTTTAAGCTCAGTTCTCGCATCTCTTGCGCTATACACTCTATAGCCTAGCTTAGAAACTGCCTTATAATAGTTATCTCTAACTTCCTCATTTGAAGTTTCATCTGTTAGAGAATCAAGCTTTTTTCCATCAGCTTTTTCTATCGCCTTTTTGAAAGCTTCAAGAGCTCTTCCATGCTCTTCTTTCTCTTGATCGGTGGCAAGCTTTATAGCGTTGCTTGTACCAAGTACTGATTCATAAGCATAGATTTTATCAAGAAGCTCTTTCTTTCTTGCTTCAAGGTCTTCAGCTTCTTTTCCGTCATCTTTACTCTTATCATCTTTTTCTTCATCATCAGAAGTAACAGAATCTCCCTTATCCTCTTTTTCAAGAGTATCATCAGTTGATTCTCCCTCATCTGTAGTTTGATCATCTTTTTTCACTGTTTCTTCCGTTTTGTCTTTAGAATTATTAGCTTCATCACCAGTATCAGGATTTTGTGTATCTTTTGTTTCTTCACCTTCAGAAACCACTTCTTCTTCCGCATAAGCGAGGTTGTTTAATTTAAAATTATAATTTTGGCTAGTCTGTACAGGACCTAGGCCAAGGGCTAGTAATAAGACAGCTGCCCCTAGTTTTCTCTTATTCATCATATCTCCTATTAATTTTCTACATTATATATAAATTATATAGCTTTCTAAGATAGATGTCAAAAGGACTTGTGTTTTGCGGGAGATATTTTGAAATATCTTTTACTAAACAGATTTAGATATTAGAATATATCTTAAAGCAGGGTTAGACCCTTCGAACCTTTGAATAATTAGTATTTAAAAATATATATTTGTAAAATCGAGACCAATATTAATCTTGATATTAGAATATTTTCTTAATTAAGGTATCATCTTCGCTCTCTAGGGGACAGCCTAAGGGGGCGGCAGAGGCCCCCTCCAGTCTTTCCCC
>CABQOK010000036.1 GCA_902465755.1 uncultured Anaerococcus sp. | reverse complement strand
ATTTGTATTTAGACTCCCTAGCTAATCTAATCAGAGTTAAGGAAGGCTATGAGGATGTAATCGACAATCTCATGGGAGCTGGCCTTCAAAATATTGTAACTAGAACTAAGCTCGATACAAGAGAGCTAATCAACTTTGTAAACAAGAATCGACTGGGAAGAATCACCTTCCTTCCTATAGATTCGATTAAATCTTATAGGAAAGATAGGCCAAAAGAAGATGAGGTAATCGCTATGGCCTACGATTTGATTGAATCTCCACCAGAGCTTACAAATATAATAGATCACTTTTTGGGATCAACTGTAGTAGTAAAAGACATTGACAGTGCCGTAAGCCTTTCCAATAAGATAAAGGGTTACAGGATAATCACCATGAATCTCGATATTATAAATAACTGGGGTTCTATGGTTGCTGGTAATGATAAAAATAGGAAGAAGAATACTAATCTTTTAAATAGAAACAAGAGGCTGGAGGATATTAAAGAAAGGATTCTTTCCTTAAGAAATAAGAAGGATTCTTATAACAAGACCTATAGGGAGATTAGTGCTGATATAAATATAATTGATGATAAGCTTAAGGAAATTACTAGCCTTGTAGAAGGAGAAAGAAATTCATTAAGGGAAAAAGAAAACAAGCTTTCTTCAGCCAATATGAGAATTGAAAATGCTATCAATAGAAAAGAGGAGCTTTCTGAAGAAAGAGAATATGATTTAGTCCTTACAAGATCCTTAGATATAGATAGTCTTAGAGAAAATCATGGAAGGCTTAAAGAAGAAATCGAAAAGATAAAAGTAGCGATCGCAAATAAAGAAAAGCTTCTTAGCCTTAAGGAGAAGGAAAGCATCAATCTCGAGAACACTTCTGCCATGATTAGCCGAGATATCAATCTAATTATAAATACCATCACAGAACTTAAAAATTCCCTAAGGGATCTGGATAAGACTAATAAGATGGAGATTAAACTTAGAAGTGAAATCGATGAGTCTCTAAGAGAAATCGATAGGGAAGATCAAAATCTTAAGAAGGCAATTGATTTTTCTAAGAAAAAAATAAGTGAAGAAGAAGAAAAACTTAATACCTTATCAGATAATAAAAGTAAGATGGAAGAAGAAAACTCCAATATGCTTGATAGGGAAAAGAGAGTCGATGAGAGGATAAAGGAATTAAACATAGAGAAGGTAAAAAGCGATTACGCACTTTCTAATGCGATAAGCAAATACGATTCTATTATTGATGAGATAAGTCCTTTCATTAGCCAAAGCCTAGATGAGATGGATAAGAAATATAGGGACTTAAGCTTTGATAAAGTAAGTAAAAAGTCTTTAGTCGACCTTCAAAGAAAGATAAATACAATTGGATTTTTCGATAAAAATTCGCTAGAGACATACAAAGAGGCTAAGGAAGAGTTTGATTTCTTGGATAAGCAAATGAAGGACCTTGTTAACTCCAAGTCAGATATAGAAACCATGATTAAAAGGCTTGAAAAAGATATGAAGGAAGAATTTATCAAAAACTTCAATATAATTAATGACAAATTTAAGAGAATTTTTACGACCCTGTTTATCGGAGGAGATGCAAAACTCCTTTTAGATAGTGATGATAGCTTAAATGCAGGTATTGAGATAGAAGCTCGTCCTCCATCTAAGTCAGCTAAGTCGATTTCACTCTTATCCGGTGGAGAGAAGGCCCTTACAGCAGTAGCCTTACTCTTTGCAATCTTTGAGACTAACCCTGCTCCATTTGCGATCCTAGATGAGATAGATGCTGCCCTAGATGAGACAAATATCAAAAGATATATAGACTTCCTCAAGAGTCTATCAGATAAGACCCAGTTTATAATGATAACTCACAGGCAGACAACAATGCAACTTGCAGAGAGAATCCATGGGGTTACCATTGGAGATGATGGCAAAAGCCAAGTATATTCTATAGACTTTGCAAATAATTGAAAATAAGCCTTACAAAAGTACAATAATGTAGATAAGGAGGAAGTATGGCAATTAGAAATATAAGAAAAGAAGGGGATCCTATTTTAAGGAAAACTTCCAAAGTTGTCCCTGAAATTACTGATAGAATTAAAGTTTTACTAGACGACATGGCTGATACTATGTATGAAGCTGATGGTGTCGGACTTGCTGCTCCTCAAGTCGGAATTTTAAAAAGAATAATAGTGGTAGATCCACATGACGATAGTACAGGCCTAGTCAAGCTCGTAAATCCTGAGATTATAGAATCAGACGGAGAACAGATCGGTATTGAAGGTTGTCTTTCTATACCTAATTTTAATGCGACTGTCAAAAGGCCAGAACATTTAAAGGTTAAATATTTAGACGAAGAAGGAAATGAGAAAATCTGGGACGCCCATGGTTTTCCAGCAGAAATCTTATCTCACGAAATAGACCATCTCGATGGAATTTTATTTAGAGATAAGGCGATTGAAGAGGTTAAATTCGATACAGAAAATGATTAATATATGTTTTATGGGCAATCCAAAGTTTGCAGTGCGAACTTTGGATGTTCTTTATAATGATGAAAATATAGATGTCAAACTTGTTGTAAGCTCTCCCGATAAGAAGAGAAATAGGAGGAAAGTTACACCAACAGAGATTAAAAAATATGCTCTGGATAATAAGATTGATGTCATAACACCAAAGACAGTAAATAGTCCCGAATTTGTAGAAAAGCTCAAGGCTTTGGGAATCGACTACATTGTAGTGGTAGCCTTCGGTCAACTTATAGGAAAAGAGTTACTTGAAGCCTATGAGGATAGGATAATAAATCTACATCCATCAATCCTACCAGCCTATAGAGGTGCAAGCCCTATGCAGTTTTCTCTCCTTAATGGGGATGATGTAACCGCAGTTACGACTATGCTTATAGAAAAGGGTATGGATTCTGGTGATATACTTATCCAAGAAGAAGTTCCTATAGAGGAAAGTGATGATTACACAAGTCTTGAAGAGAAGTTAAGCGAGATTGGAGCTGAAAAAATCAGAGAAACTATCCTAAACTTTGATGAAATCTACAAGAATAGACAAAAACAAGACGATAGCAAAGCGACTTTCTGTACTAAAATTACAAAGGATATGGGAAGAGTCGACTGGAATAAGAATTCTTCAGAAATTATTAACAAAATCAGGGCCTTTGTAGAATACCCAGTGGCCTTTTTCACTTATGAAGGAGCCAATGTCAAAATCTACAAGGCAGAAATCGCCCAGGGCTATGAAGGAAGGCCAGGCTTTGTCTATCAGGCAAATCCTAAGGAAAAGATTGTAATAGGAACAAAAGATGGGGCTATTAGAATAGAAAAAATTCAATTCCCAGGAAAAAAGGCCATGGATACTAAATCCTTCCTAATGGGCAATTCTTTCGAAGAGAAAATCACTTTAGACAATGAATGATTTAGAACTAATATTAAATTCACTTGTAAGGATAATCTACGAGGATAAGAAGAGTAACGAAGAGATAAATTATTTAGAAAAGAGAGTCGATAATCTAGCTTACGCTACAAAGATAATATATGGAGTCCTAGAAAATAAAGTCTATCTTGATTATATGATAGATAAATTATCTAAGATAAGACTTAAGAAAATTCACAAAAACGTCCTTACAATTCTAGAAATCGGTGTTTATAATATATATTTTCTAGAAACTAAGGATTATGCCACAGTAGATAAGCTTGTTGAACTTACAAAGAGAAAGAATAAGAGATCATCTGGCTTTGTAAATGCTATCTTGAGAAATTTCATTAGAGAAGAGAAGGAAATAGCAAAGATAAAGATAAGCGATGATATAAAGTCACTTTCTGTGAGATATTCTATGCCAGAAGATATCACTAGCTATATATTTGATAACTACGGCATGGATTATACCAAAGCCTTCCTCCGCTATAGCAATAGTGAGGCGGTGCTTTCTATTAGAATTAATAGATTAAAGACTAATAAGAAAAGTTTAATCAAAAGGCTTAGAGATAATGGATTTGAGATAGAAGAATCTATTATAAGTGAAAATGCCCTCTTGGTCAAAAATCCATCAGGCCTTGTAGCTACGAGTGAATTTAGGGATGGGATTTTTACTATCCAACAAGAAGCCAGCATGAAAACAGTTGAAGTTCTTGATCCTAAGAAGGATTCAAAAATCCTAGACCTATGTGCAGCACCTGGTACAAAGACTAGCTACCTTGCTGAATATAGCAGAAATTCTGGTAAAATAATAGCGAATGACATCTCTAAGAATAAGCTAGGTCTAATAAGAGAAAACATCGAAAGATTAGGCCTTACAAATATTGAGCTAACGAGCTTTGATGCAAGTGTGTACAGATCTGACTTTGAGGAAGAGTTCGACTATGTCTTAGTTGATGCTCCTTGCTCTGGTCTTGGAGTTATGGCAAGAAAACCTGAGATTAGATATAACAGGACAATCTATGATATCAAAAATCTAGCCCGTCTTCAAAGACAAATTCTAGCCACAGCGATTAGATATCTTAAGCCTAACGGCACCTTAGTCTACTCGACTTGTACCCTAGGTAAGATTGAAAACCTTGATAATTTTAAGTTCTTAAAAGCAGATGAAAGGCTTACTCCTTTAGAGATTGATGGCAAGAAATACCTAGAATTTGTAAGTTTTGAGGATAAAACTGACGGATTTTTTATAAGCAAATTTAAGAAGAATGATTATGAAAGATAAACTAAATGACAAATCCATAAAAGAATTGGAAGAAATTTTCATCGAAGAAGGCTATCAAAAATTTAGGGCCAAGCAAGTTTATAGGCAAGTTCACATAAACAAGGTCAAAGACTTTACACAAATGAGTGATCTTTCCAAGGATATGAGAAAGAATTTATCATCAAAATACGACTTTCCTCAGATGAAAGTAGAAAGAGAATTTGTATCAGAGCTTGATAGTACGAAGAAATATCTATTTTCTTTAGCAGATGGAAATATCATAGAAGCGGTCTTTATGGACTATGATAAGAGAAAAACTATTTGTATATCTTCACAAGTAGGTTGCAGGATGGGGTGTAAGTTCTGTGCTTCAACCAAAAACGGTCTTGAAAGAGACTTAAGTGCAGCAGAGCTTATAGAAGAAGTTTACACTCTAGAGAGAATTAATGGAGAAATTAATAACATTGTCATAATGGGTATAGGTGAACCTTTAGATAATTATGAAAATATTAGAAAATTCATCGAAATTATTACCGACGAAAAAGGTAGGAACTTATCCCATAGGTCAATCACTCTTTCAACTTCTGGTATAAGTCCTATGATTAGAAAGCTTGCTGACAGCGGACTTGATGTAAATCTTGCAGTCTCCCTACATTATGCAGATGATGAAAAAAGACGTAAATTCATGCCGGTTGCTAACAAATACAGCATTGAAAGTCTAATGGATGCTACAGATTATTATCTGGATAGGACTAAAAGAAGGGTAAGCTTCGAATATGTAGTGATAGATGGGGTTAATAATCTCGATAGGGACGTATCCAATCTAACTAGCCTACTTAAGGGCAAAAACGTCCATATCAATTTGATCCCCCTAAATCCAATTGAAGAGTTTTCTTATGATAGGCCAAAGTCAACTGCTCTAAGGGACTTTAGGGATAAACTTTTAAAGAAAAAATTAAACTCAACCATAAGAAAGTCGATGGGCTCAGATATCGATGCATCTTGTGGCCAGCTTAGAAATAATTATGCGAGGTGAGCATGAAATTTAGTACAATATCAAATATTGGAAAAATAAGGCAGGAAAACGAAGATGCCTATGCAAATACGACCATTGGCGACTTGGATTTTTTTATAGTTGCCGATGGGATGGGAGGCCACAGTAGGGGAGAAGTCGCTAGCAAGCTTGCAAGTAAGTCTTATATAGACTTTATAGAAAATGCAAACTTAGATGACTACACTTCTTACGTCGACCTTCAGGAAGAAGCGATAAAGTATGCCAACAGCAAGATATATAACTTGTCAGACGACAGCGAAGGACTTAGGATGGGTACGACTGTAGTTTGCATGCTAGTTGATAGGAAAAATGATATTTATTACATATCTAATGTGGGAGATTCTAGGATTTATATCTATCAAGATAAAAAACTAAAAGTAAGAACTAGAGACCACTCTTTGATAAATGACCTAATAGATACAGGCTCTCTAACAGAAGATGAGGCCGAAAACTTTATCAATAAGTCTGCCATCACAAAGGCTGTTGGTACAGAAGAAATTATAGAACCAGAAAGTCAGACCTTCTCCATGAAAGATGGAGATGTTGTTTTGATGTTTACAGATGGTTTGTCTAACGAGCTTACAGATGAAGAGATAACAAAAGTAGTCAACGAATCAGATGAGGCATATGATATTTCATCAAGACTTGTTGAACTAGCACTTAATAAGGGTGGTCGCGATAATATAACAGTGACTACGATTTTGATATAAGAGGTAATATGGAAAAGATAATTTTGGACAATAGGTACGAGATTATAGAGCAGATAGGCGTAGGAGGGATGGCCAAGGTCTACAAAGCCAAGGATAGGCTTTTAGATAGATTTGTTGCCATTAAAGTACTTAAGGAACAATATGCGGAAGATGAGGAGTTTCTAAAGAAATTCAACAATGAAGCTCAATCAGCTGCGAAATTAAATCATGTCAATATAGTAAATGTCTACGATATAGGAGAAGACCTCCTAGAGGGGAGAAAGATTTACTATATAGTTATGGAATATGTTGAAGGGCAAACACTGAAAGATCTAATAGATGATGAGGGAAAGCTTTCTAATCACGATATTATAGATTATTCTGTCCAGATTGCTCAAGCCTTAAAATCAGCCCACGCATCAGGAATTATACACAGAGATATCAAGCCACAAAATATTCTAATAGATAAGTTTGGCCTTGCCAAGGTAACAGACTTTGGTATAGCTAGAGTCTCATCAAATGCGACCATAACTTACACATCATCAATTCTAGGAACAGTTCATTATATATCACCTGAACAAGCCAAAGGCAAAATAGTTGATGAAAAAAGCGACCTGTATTCCCTTGGAGCTGTGATGTATGAGATGGCAACCGGTAAGGTACCATTTGATGCTGACAATTCTGTAGGAATTGCTGTAATGCATATTCAAGATAAGGCAAAGCCTGCCAAGGAATTAAATGAAGATTTATCAGACCATCTAAATTTCATTATTATGAAGCTTCTCGAAAAGGAGCCAGGAAATAGATACCTAAATGCGACAGAGCTTATAGATAGTCTTGAAAATCAAAATTCCGTAAATACTCAAGCTCTAGAAGAGACAGCGAGAATTCCAATAGTTGTTCCAAATAAAGAAAAGAAAAAGAAAAAAAAGGCAAAGAAGGAAGAGATACCAAAGTCAGAAGAAGCAGTTTATGTTTCTCCAACTGATGAAGCGCCAGAAGATAAGGGGAAAAATAAATCACTTAAAATTTGGCCCCTAGCTTTACTTGCGCTAATTCTAGTTGGGGCAGTGTATTACTTTATGTCAAGACCAAAGGAGGACGTCCTTGAAGTTCCAACAGTCATCAACCTAAGCCAAGAAATGGCAGTCAAAGAGCTTGAAAAGAGAGGGCTTAAGGCAAATATTTCAAGAACGGAAGAAAGCGACGATTATGATAAGGGCAAGGTCATGAAGCAAGATCCTGAAGCGAATACGGAAGTTAATAAAGGAACTACAGTAAATCTTGTAATCAGTGCTGGAAGAGAAGTAAGCGTGCCAGACCTTTCTGGACTCAATTTAACAGAGGCAGAAGAAAAACTTAAAGAGCTGGGTCTAAGCATAGGAAGGACAAGCACACAATATAGCGAGGACGTCGAAAAAGACCTTATAATAGATCAAAATCCTAGATCTACTACAAATCTTCAAGCAGGAAGCAAGGTTGACCTTGTTATAAGTGCAGGACCTGAAGAAAAAATTGAAAATATTGAAGTTCCAAGCCTTTTAGGAATGAGTGAAGAACAAGCAGAAAGTCTAATTAGTCAGTACGGACTTATCCTTAGAAATGTTGACTACAGGGAAAGTGAAGATGTAGAAAAGGGCAACGTTATTAACCAATCAATATCAGAAGGAACCCAAGTAGCACCACAATCTCAAATAGACCTAGTAGTTTCTACTGGTAAGAAGGAGAAAGAAAAGGATAAGGAAAAAGAAGAAGATAAGACAGGACAGGCTAAAAACGTAGATTTAAGACTTAATATAAATAATGGCAAAGATAAATTCAATGTCAAAATCTATAAGCTAGATGATAACGACAAGAGAAGTGACATTTTATATGATCAAAACCAAACTAGCAAGGATTTAGACGAGAATCAAGTCCTACAATTAAACTTCCAAGCAATCCAAAATACCAAATTTGAAGTCTTGGTTGATGATGAATCTTACGGAGTGTATACAGTAAATTGAAACAAGGAAAGATTACAAAAGCTCAAAAAGAAATATATTATGTAGACTGCGATGGAAAAATCCTAATGGCCAAGGCTAGGGGAAATTTTAGAGTACAAAAGATTAAGCCCCTAGTTGGAGATAATGTAGTAGTTGACGATCTTGAAGATAGTAAGGCCTATATTACGGAAATTCTTCCAAGAAAGAACGAAATCAAGAGACCTAATATCTCTAATATAGACCAGATTTTGCTATTTGCGACAATCAAGGACCCAATTTTAAATCTCTACAATCTTGATAAATACCTTGCTATGTGTGAATATAAGGATATGGATGTAGTGATAGTCCTATCGAAAATTGACCTGTGTGAAGAAAATGAAGTAGAAGACTTTGAAAATATTTATGAAAATATAGGATATAGGATTATAAGTCTTGATAATTTCGATAATTTTCCTAAAGAAAAGATACTTAATATTTTAAAGGATAAGACATCTGCTGTATCAGGAGCAAGCGGGGTGGGCAAGTCCACCTTCCTTAATAACCTAATTGACATGGAAGTAGAGACCGGCTCAATTTCTGAAAAAAGTAAGAGAGGAAAAAATACCACCCGCCATACAGAAATATTCAAAATAGGTGATAATAGCTTCCTCTTCGATACTCCTGGCTTTGATTCATTTGATATTGACTTTATAGAAGATGAGAAAGAATTAAAGTATTTGTTTAGGGAATTTAGAGATAATGAATGTAAATTTAAGGATTGTAATCATATAAATGAACCATCCTGTGCTGTAAAAAATGAATTAGCTGATGGACTTATTTCTAAGAGTAGATATGATAATTACCTCATGCTTTTTGAGGAAGTTAAAAAAAGGAGAGAAAACAAATGGTAGAATTAGCGCCTTCAATACTTTCATGTGACTTTTCAAGACTACAAGAAAATCTTGACGATACTAAAAATACGAGACTTAAGATGCTTCATATAGACGTGATGGATGGGATTTTCGTGCCAAATATCTCCTTTGGCTTCAAGGTGATAGAGGATATCAGAAAGAGAAATGATTATTTCTTTGATACTCACCTTATGATAGAAAGACCTGAAAGATATATAGAAAGGTTCGTTAAGGCAGGTTCCGATAGGATAACTTTTCATATAGAAGCTACTGATAATCCAAGTGAGCTAATCTGCCTTATTAAGTCTTTTGGAATAGAAGCAGGTATTACTCTAAAGCCAGCTACAGATCCAAGAGAGATTTTGCCTTTACTAAAGGATTTGGATTGTGTCCTTGTTATGAGTGTCGAGCCAGGATTT
>CABQOK010000035.1 GCA_902465755.1 uncultured Anaerococcus sp. | reverse complement strand
GTCAAGGACTTGGCTAATTGTTTCTACTTTGCTCATTTTTCCTTCTTTCTTTTATCTATTTGTTATTGGAAGATAGTAATTATCTATAGATAAATCCATCAATCAATCTATTAATATCTTATTTAAAACTAAATAAATCACTAAATCCCAATGTTAGAAGCGCTTCCAATTTTCTTAAAAAAATAATACTCATAGCTTAGTTAACATATAGATGTATAAAATATGTTAATATCTCGAGAGAAAGCGCTTTCTCTTTTCTTGTTATTAATATATCATTAATTATTTTCATTGTCAAATTTTTTATATGGCTTATTGTCTTGGTATAAATGATCGGATTAATTATTGTTTTGTAGTTTTCTTAATCGCCATATATTAACTACAAAAGAATAAGCACCCTCTTAATTCTATAAAGAGAGCGCTTATATCAAGTTAATTATTGCTAGTAGCTTAATCCAAATCCAAGTTTATATTCATTGCCGCATTCATCTAGGTATGCGTAGGTCATTTCTTCTGGCATGTATTTGTCCTTATCGTATCCTGGCACGTCGTTAGGACTTATGCAGATTCCATCCTCATCTACAGCTATTACTTCTTCTCCTTTAGGGAAGGTAAATGGTAATTTGCCTGTTGGGGCGAATTTTCCACTAAGGACATCCATTTGGGCGGATGTGAAGGTTTCAAAATGAGCCAAGAGGGCATCTGAGTTTTTCTCTGCTTTTTCTATTAGCCAAGGCATGGTAGAGTTTACAGAAATTATAACTTTAGCCCCATTCTCATCGGCAATTTTTCTAAATTCTTCTAGTTTATCAATATTTGCTACAGTTGTTTCTGAATATTCTGTACCATCTGTCGCCTTATTTGTTTTGTTTTCACAAAGATCAAGTTCTAGAAGACCTGGAGTTGCAGAAAAATAGTTACCTGATTTTGGTGTGATTTGTACAAAAATATATTCTGCTTCTTTCGCATCTTCTACAATTTCTATATCTTCTCTTTCTTTTAAATCTTCGATAGCTTCTTTTCTAAAGGTTTCCGCCTTGTCCGCTTCCTTGTGGAGGAAATCTACATAGACTTTAGCCTTATCCTTCATAGGTAGGGTATTGTCTTTGTTTTTGAGCAGTACTACAGATCTTTGGTGAGCAGAGTAAGCCTTTTTCTTATTATCTTCATCTGCTACAAAGTCTTTTGCCCTTTGTGGGTCAACATATGTTTTGTCATCGAATAGACCTAAGTCAAACATTTCTGTTAGGAGTCTAATATTTGCTTCGATTAATCTTTCACGACTAATTTTACCTTCTTCATAGGCTTTTATTATCCATTCTACTTCATTGGTATCAGATATTAGGTCAACCCCATTATTTATAGCACAAGCTGCACGGTCTTGTTTTTCTAGGTGCATCATACCCCATGCCATGTTATCTAAAATTCCTGAGTCTGAGTTGATATAGCCCTTAAATCCCATATCCTCTCTTAGGATATCTTGGATAAAGTATTGGTTAAAGGCAAATCCAACTGGTTCAAAAGGAATCTTACTTCCCTTATAGTTTTGGACTGCTGACTTATCGTGGGCAGGGATTGAGTAGTAAGGCATGATTGATGATACTTTTTTCTCAGTAGCTGCCTTAAATGGTGGGAGGTGATACTTCTCTAGCGAACCAGGAGTTCTATATACGTTGAATTTTCCTTCCTTGTAGTGTGGGTCAAAGCCATTTTCTCTAGCTCCTCCTCCTGGGAAGTGTTTCATGGTAAGGGCAACTGATTCGCTGTTTAGCTCATCTGATTGGAAGGCTTCGATTAAGTCTTCTCCTGCCTTTGTAATAAGGTCTGTATCTTCACCCAAGGTTCCATAAAATCTTTGCCATCTAGGATCTGTAGCCGTATCAAGCATATACATATAGCCTTTTCTAAGACCAGAATATTTCCATTCGTCTCTTGCTATTTCTCCAAACTCCTTAAAGATTGAGTATTCATAATCTCCGTCAGGATGGTAGTTTCTAGCCTTATCTCCAAGATAAGCTGCAGCAAGTCCTAAGGTTGATGGATAGGTAGTAAATACTCCTACAGCATCGTTCATTCCAAAGGTTCTTTCAGCATTTTCATTCCTTGAGTTGGAGGCAATAATAACAGGAATACCTAATCTTGAGCTTTCAGCTACTTCGTTCATAGCATTAGTCCACTTTGCTATTTCTTCTTCTGAGAAGTTATCCCTTAAGATAAAGTGGCGTAGGTTTTTGTCAATTATGTGTCCTGTTGAACCGTGATTAATCTGACCTATAAAGATATTTTTATCCTCGTAAACTTCCTCATCAAGAAGACCATCGTGACTTGTCTTTTCCTTATCTTCTTGGGCAAGACCCATTCTTTGGGACTTAATCATCATATTTCCACAAAGTTCTTCTATAGTCATCCTATAAGCAAGATCCTTGGCACGAACGCTTGATGGAAGACGCCAGTCTTCATATGGATCTAATATCCCATTTCCATTTAAGTCCTTAAACTTAAATCCTTCATTTTCGATTAGTTTTTTATTTCTTACTTCTAGTTTTAATTGCTCTGTCATATCTTCCTCCTATTTCCTTATAAATTTACCCTAAGGTATTGGAAAAATAACCTCCAATTTCTTGGAGGTCTTTCGTTAATTTCTAGCTCTTAGCTTTTGCTAATTAAAAATTTAAGTTATTATAATTGAGATCTCTTTTCTGCTAGAGTGTTATTGTTTTTCTCTACAGTTTTTCTATCAAGTGGATAGATTAAAAACACTACTAATCCACCAAGTCCTAGGGCTATAGCTGGTATTAGTGTCGCTACATTATATATTCCCAGAGCAACTTCTGCTGTTTGTGTCGCAGCTCCTGCAACATATCCTACTGAAGCTACTGCAAATCCACCAAGTCCTCCAGCAAAGGCTTGGCCTAACTTTCTTGCAAATGAGTAAATAGCGTAAACTTTTCCATCATCTCTTACTCCATTTTTGATTTCCAAGTCATCGATTACGTCTGTAATCATGGCCCAAGTTAGGGTGTTAAATATTCCTAGGAAGATATAAGCTATTACAGTTCCAGCTAGGAATAGGTACATATTTTCAAGTTTTAAGATGAAAAGTATGAAATAAGTTATTCCTGCACCTATTAGTCCAATAGATGATGCTTCTTTCTTACCTATATTTTGTCCAAGCTTCATAGCCATTGGAGCTGTAAATAGCATTGGAACTGTACCACAAAGACCAGCTAGAGCCATTCCAGTTGTATCTTGGAAGTAGGTGGAATATACATAGATATTCATTGAGCCAACTAAAAGCATCCCAAGAAGTAGGCATATAGAAACTACTATGATTGATAAGAGAGATCTTTTATTGATTACATTACCGATTCCCTTAAGGGCGTTTTCTTTTGGACCAGCTGATTCTCTTTCTATGTCTACTCTTTCAGTACAGAAGGAGTAACAAATAAAATAAGAAATAATAGCTAGTATTCCGTAGATTCCAGCTACAAGCGGAAATCTATTTTCTAATAGGATATCAGCTTGACCAGGAACTTTCTGATAAATTAGATATGGAGTAACAAATCCAATTACAAGACCTGCTACTGTTGCTCCTAGAGTTCTAAATGTTGAAAGTTCTGTTCTTTGATCTGCATCAGATGTTATTGCTGAAGCCATTGATCCGTATGGAATGTTAATAAAGGTATAGCAAAGTGATCCCCAAAGGATGTAGGTTGCATACATTATCACTATTTTTGTTCCCATTGGTAAATCTTTAAGTCCTGATTGGAAGAGCAAGAATCCTGCTATAGCTACTGGTATTGCTCCCCATTTTATAAATGGTCTAAACTTTCCGTCTTTATTTCCTGGAAACTTATCTACAATAGTTCCCATTCCTACATCTGTGAAGGCATCAATTATTCTCGAAAGAAAGAATAATCCTCCTACAAGTTTTGGATCTATCCCCCATACGTTAGTATAAAATATCATCAGAAAACTACTAACAAGGGTAAAGGTGAAGTTATTTGCAACGTCTCCTGCTGCATAACCTATCTTATCTTTTATGCCAAAAGGCTTTACATTTTTCTGCATATTATTCTCCTGTTTTTAATCTTTTTTCGTGTAAATATTTAGCATTATCATATACTTTTTGTCTATTTAGTGGATATATCACTAGGTATGCTAGAGTAGCTAGAATAAGAGTAACTGCTGGAAGCAAGGTCGAAATATTATATATTCCTGCTGTTACTTGTGGGTCAAATTTACTCTCTACACTATAATTTATAGCTGTCAATAAAAATCCTGTAAGACCAGATGCGGCCGCTTGACCTAGCTTTCTCGAAAATGAGAAGGCACCATAGATTGCTCCGTCATCTCTTCTACCCTTACTTACTTCAAGATCATCTATTACATCTATGATCATTGCCCAACTTGTTATTCCTTGGAAGGCAGTTCCTATTTGGAAAAGTATCACAAAAAATATAAAAGTCTTAACATTTGATGTTTGCAAGAAGTAAGCTATCAAATAGCTTATCGCTGATAAGCTTAAGCCAAATACCGTTACCTCTTTCTTTCCGAATTTAGCTGAAAGCTTTGGTACAACTGTCGCCATAAGCAAGGTTATCACCATTTGACTTGTTCCTACAAAACTCATAGCCTTAACATTTTGAAAGTAGTTTGGATATAGGTATGAGTTCATCCCGCTTACTGCCATTACTGATAATAGGAAAAATAGCGATGCAAGTATCAATCCTATTAGAGCACGTGATGAAAACATTACTTTGAAAGTCTCTAAGAAAGAAAATTTCTCCTCGCTCCTTGGTATCTTTACTCTTTCAGTTGTTAGCTTAAAACATAGCATGTAGGTTATAATTGCAAGTATTGAACAAACAAGAGCAAATATTGTCATCTTGTTTCCTGAAAGGATTTCATGTCCATTTTGATCAGTATAGTAAACAAACATAGGTCCAATTACAGCTATAATGAAGTTTCCAGCTTGGCTACCTATTGTTCTCCATGTAGAAAGGTGGGTTCTATGGTCAGGGTTTTCTGAAACTGCTGATGCCATTGATCCATAAGGAATATTTATGGCAGTATATGCAATAGATCCCCAAAGTATGTATGTTCCGTACATCCATACCATCTTAAAGGCCATAGACATATCTTTGAAATATGTAGGATATAGGAGAAAACTTGCAAGGGCAACTGGTCCTGCTATTCTTCTAATCCAAGGAAGGAACTTTCCATCCTTAGTTGGTGGTGTTCTATCGACTATTTGGCCCATACCAACATCGGTAAAGGCATCTATTATTTTTGCTAATAGCATCATGAGACCTACACTGGCTGGGCTAACTCCCATAACGTCAGTGTAGAATTTCATAAAGAATACTGATGATAGGGCAAAGGAGAAACCATTGCCCAAATCACCAAACATGTAGCCTAATTTATCTCTTATGCCAAAAGGCTTTACATTTTTTTGCATTTTTCTCTCTCTAATTTAATCTATTACTATAGCTTCTTCTTGGCATTTTAAGCATAGCTCTTGTGCCTTGAATATATGTTCTTGTGTCATTGCGTTTTCTGTGCCATTGATACAATCGAGTATCATCTCTCCGAAAAATGGAAATCCTACTTTGCCATTTACTTCAAAATGTTCTTCTCCATTTTCATCTACCAAAAATACATGATCGCCTGTAGCATTCGTTGCAACATTGGTATATTTTCTTACTTCGATTGAACCCTTAGTACCTGTTATAAATGTTCTACCATCACCCCATGTTGAAAGACCTTTTGGTGAGAACCAATGCACCTTGTAGAAGAATGTTGCTCCATTTTCTCCAACAAGGGTAGCATCACCATAATCTTCTAGCTCTGGTGTGTCAGAATTGTCGTAGTTTGCGACCTTGCTGTGAAGGACTTTGGCGTCTTTGTTTCCTGTGTAATATAGGAATTGCTCTATTTGATGGCTTCCTATATCTGTCAAAATTCCGCCATATTGATCTTTTTTGAAAAACCAGTCTGGTCTACTTTCCTTGTTGAGACTGTGAGGTCCAAAGCCTGTTACTTGGATGACTCTTCCGATTCTTCCTTCTTCAATAAGCTTTCCAGCAAATATTGCTCCTTCAACATGGAGTCTTTCTGAAAAGTAAACAAAATATCTTCTTCCAGTCTCTTCTACAACTTTTTTCGTCTCTTCTAGCTGATCTAGGCTAGTAAAGCCAGTTTTGTCAGTAAAATAATCCTTTCCGGCTTTCATAGCCTTGTTACCTAAGGCTGATCTTAGATTTGGGATTGCTGCTGCCGCAAGCATCTTTATCTCAGGGTCATTTAAGATTTCATCTACTGAATTTACAGCTTTGGCTTCTGGAAATTTCTCTTGAAATTCTTCGATTTTTTTAGGGTCTTTATCATAGACATAAACTATCTCTGCACCAGCTTCCTTAAGACCGTTGCACATGCCATAGATATGCCCATGGTCTAGGGCTCCTACTCCGACCTTAAATTCGCCAGGACCAACTACTTTATTAGCAGAGCCCTTAGGTGCATAGTTCATTCCATCCTTCTTGTTAATAGTCATTAGAATAAATCTCCATATCCATTATCTACGAGCCAATCGTAAGATATTTTTAACTCTTCGAAAGGATCTCTGCCGTAAGATAAGTCTTGTTCTACCAGTAAGTATCTGCAACCAGACTCTATGGCTTGGTCTGCACATTCCTTAAGTGGTAATGAGCCTTGGCCTAGTGGGGCAAACCTTGCCCTATTGTCGAAGGCAGTTCTAAAGGCAGCTTGGTCTTCTTGCATAAGTTTTAGATCATCCATTGTCAAAGGCATAACTTCATAATCCTTTAAGTGAACAAGTTCTACCTTTCCTGAGTATTTTTTAAGGATATTTACTGGATTTTCTCCACCCTTTTGTACCCAGTGAACATCTAGCTCAAAGCCGAGTTCTGGAGCATTCTCACTTATTATGTCAAGAAGGTATTTTCCATCGTATTTTACAAATTCGATATGGTGGTTATGATAATAGAGTTTGATTCCATCTTCCTTAAGTTTTAAAGCATATTCATTCGCTTTTTTAGCAAATTCAATAGCCTTATCAAGATTCGCCATTTTGTCAAATGGGAGCATACCGATTCTAAGTAGGTCTGTATCTACTGCCTTACAATCTGCTACTATCTTGGCATAATCTGTTTCAAGACTTTCTTGACCAGGAAACATTGATTCAAGGGCTGCTGACATTGCGGCAACTTCCATATCGAAATCTTTGCATGCTTTTATGATTTGGTCGATATTTTCCTTACTAGTTTCTACTTGAGACACTTCTACAGATTTATATCCTATTTCTGAAAGTTTCTTGAAAGTTCGTAAGGTCCTATTTCCTTGAATGAATCTACTACTGTTGAAGCTTGTACTCCTATTTTAGTCATTGATAATCTCCTCTTTTTTCACTTCTTTATTTTCACTTGATGAATCTATTATGGCTTGAATAATCTCCATTGTTTCCATAGCATCTGCTAGGTCACAATAGTCATCTGTACCGTCTATTATAGCCTTGTAGAATTTATTAATTAAGGTCTCATGTCCTGCCCCATAATAATCCTTGGTGGCATCGCTTTTCTCATCTTCCGCCAAACATTCTAGATTTCGATTAAAGAGCCTATTTTCTTTGATAGTGTATTTTTCATTTTTACTTATAACTTGTAATTCTATTGAATCTGTAATCGAATAGGCATTAGTCGCTATGAAAAGTCCATTTACTCCATCTTCATATTTGATAAAGGCGTTGGCAGTATCTTCTACCTCAACTTCCTTATTCATTAACTTAGACATGGTAGCTGTAAGGCTCTTCCAATCTTTTCCTGTGACATAGGCCATTAGGTCTAGGGTATGGATGGCTTGATTTATTATAACTCCAGCTCCTGCTTCTTTGAGAGTTCCTCTCCATGGAGCTTGTTTGTAATAATCCATATTCCTATACCAAGTTACAAGTCCCTTTACAGCAAAGACTTCTTCCTTATTTTCTTCTAATATTTCCTTAAGTCTTACTACTGACTTGTTGTATCTATTTTGAAAACAGATCCCGAGTTTTTGTTTTCCCTTATAAGCTTGGTAGAAATCATATAAGTCCTTGGTTTTTTCGTAGCTTATATCCACGGGTTTTTCACAAAATACATTGAGTCCCTTGGATAGGGCATATTTTGAAACTTCTGCGTGAAGATAGTGAGGAAGAGTGATGTGAACTACATCCAAATCTTCCTTTTCTATCATTTCCTTATAATCAGTATATGAAGGAATAATTTCACAATGAGTTTGTTCGCATTTCTCCTTAGCCCTATTATTGTTTATATCACATACTGCAACAAGCTTGGCATAGGGAGAATTGTTTATTGAAAGCAAGTGGATAGGTGAAACTGTTCCAAGTCCAATAACTCCAACTTTTAGCATAAAATCCTACTTTCTTTCTTCGAATTTTCCTTCTTCTTTGATTTTTTCGTTGAGAAGCTCTAGATAAAGATCATCGTCAAAGTCCTTAACTGATACAGGCTTACCTAACCAGCTTGAAAGGTGTACTGCGTTAGCAAGTCTTACTCCATTGATTCCTTCTGCACCATTTGCAAGAAGTTCTTCTCCATCAAGAATGTGAGCCGCAAAGTTTCTTAATACTTCACAGTGTTGGCCTCCCCAAACAGAGTTTTCTTCTATGACTTCTGTTTCAAATAAATCATCCATCTTCATTTGACCTGCAAAGAGCATCTTCACATCATCTATTGTCATTCTAGCGTTTAGGTCATTTTCTGTTTCTTTGAGTCTGTAGATTGTTGCCTTCTTAGAATCATCTACAACAATTTTTCCGCCGTCACATACAATTTCTAGTCTGTCTGTTCCGATTATTTCGTTGGTACCGGTTACAAAAACTCCAGTCCTGCCATCGTCATATTCCATAATAAAGTGTACTTGATCATCTACAACTATATCTCTTTGGTAACCATATTGAACGTTTGAGTATACTCTATCAGGTGCTCCAGTCATCCATTGGATAAGGTCTAATTGGTGTGGTGCTTGGTTTACAAGAACTCCTCCACCTTCGCCACCCCAAGTAGCTCTCCAGTCAGATTGCTTGTAGTATGCATCTGGTCTCCACCATGTTGTGATGATCCAGTTTGTTCTTCTTATTGGTCCAAGTTCTCCTGAATCGAGGATTTCTTTTAGCTTTCTGTATAGTGGATTTGTTCTCTGATTAAAGAATAGGGCATAAGCCTTGTCAGATTTTTCTGCGACTTCGTTAAGTTCTTTTACTTGCTTTGTATAAACACCAGCTGGTTTTTCGTTAAGTACATTTATCCCATGAGTTAAGCCATAAATTGCCATTTCTGGGTGAAGATAGTGAGGTACGCATGTTACGATTCCTTCTACCTCTCCGTTATCAATCATTTCCTTGTAGTCTTCATAAAGTTTTGCTTCTGGGAAAACTTCTTTTGCTTTTTCAAGTTTTTCCTTATCAATATCACAAACTGCAACTACTTCTACATTCTCAACCATTCCTTCAGATATGAACTTTCCATACATTGATCCTTCTGTTCCGTATCCAATGATTCCAAATTTTAGTTTTTTATCAGCCACTTTATCCTCCTAAATTTATTAACTCTTTATTGATAATCGTTTTCCATTTTGTTAAAAAATAATCTTTAGGAAGGGAGTATCCTCCCTAAAGATATTTTTTCTTTCTTATCTTTGAACCCTACCAGATGCGTCTCCGCCTACTAGGTTTTCTACTTCTTCTC
>CABQOK010000034.1 GCA_902465755.1 uncultured Anaerococcus sp. | reverse complement strand
ATATCCTTCGAATTCTGAGTTAAGGATACCTGTACCCTTTGTATCTGTCATAAACTCTGTCCTGTAGCCTATAAGGCCTCTTGCAGGGATTCTAAAGACTAGTCTGTTATAGCCTGAGCTTGATGGTTTCATATCGATCATCTCACCCTTCCTGCGGCCAAGTTTTTCTATGATAGATCCAGAATATTCTTGATCTACGTCAATTGTCGCAATTTCGATTGGCTCGGTCCTTTTGCCGTTTTCGTCTTCCTTAAACATAACTTCTGGTTTTGAAACTTGGAATTCATAGCCTTCACGTCTTAGGTTTTCGATAAGAACTGAAAGGTGGAGCTCGCCACGGCCTGATACCTTGAAGGCCTCTGTTGTATCTGTTGCTTCTACTCTTAGGGAAACATCTGTTTCTTTTTCCTTAAGGAGTCTGTCTCTGAGGTGTCTACTTGTTACATATTTTCCGTCACGACCTGCAAATGGTGAGTCGTTTACAGAAAAGGTCATAGATAGGGTTGGCTCAGAAATCTTGGTAAACTCGATTGGTTCGCTATCTTCTTCTGTTCCTATAGTATCTCCGATGTTGATATCTTCCATACCAGAAAGAGCAACGATTGAACCAAACTTAGATTCTTCGACTTCCTTTCTCTCCAAGCCATCAAATTCGTAGATTGTAACGATCTTTGACTTAAGGTGTCTGTCTTTGTCGTTGTAGTTGGTAATTACTGCGTTGTCATTTTTCCTAATCACACCGCTTTCTACCTTGCCGATTGCAATTCTTCCAAGATATTCGTTGTAATCTGTGGTAGACACAAGGACCTTGAATGGAGCGTCTTCTTCTGCCTCAAAGGCTGGGGTGTAGTCTATGATGGTATCTAGAAGGTCTGTCATATCTTCCTTGACAGTTCCTTTCTCATTTGAAGCCCAACCGTTTTTGGCTGATGCGTAGACAAAAGGACTTTCTAAGTAAGACTCATCTGCATCAAGACTTATGAAAAGATCTAAGATTTCATCTTCTACCTCGTCGATTCTTTGATCTGGTCTATCTACCTTATTGATACAGATAATTGCAGGAAGACCTAGCTCGATTGCCTTCTTTAGGACGAACTTTGTTTGTGGCATAGGACCTTCGTGGCTGTCAACTACAAGGACAACGGACTCTGCCATGTTTAGGACTCTTTCTACCTCTCCACCGAAGTCGGCGTGGCCTGGAGTATCTATTATATTAATCTTCTTATCTTTATAAAAAACTGCAGTATTTTTAGAAAGAATAGTGATTCCACGTTCCTTTTCGATGGTGTTTGAATCCATTACTCTCTCATTTACTTCTTGATTATCTCTAAATAAACCACTAGTCCTCAAAAGACCATCTACGAGGGTTGTCTTACCATGGTCAACGTGGGCTATAATGGCTACATTTCTAATATCTTCTCTTTTCATAAAACCTTCTTTCCTTCTAACAAATTCTATCAATATATTATATCCCATGTTAATATCTTATCAATATTAAACGACAAAAAAACATCCTTTTTCGGATGTTAATTACATATATTTGCAAATTTTTTGTTAATTTATAGGTTTTTATTAAAAATTAATGCAGCTATTGCGTTTTCTTTTATGATTAGGCTATCAGAGATTGCCCTAACTAGCATAAGTCCCCTACCATGATCTGAGTAAAAATCCGTTTCGTTTTCTAGAGGTATACCGCAACCCTCATCCTTTACCTTGACTAGGCAATACTTTTCATCTACTAGGACTAGGCAGTTAATCTTTCTGTCATAGACCTTTTTATTGCCGTGTTTATAGGAATTTATGATAAGTTCATCTAGGATAAGTCTAATATTAAAGATAAGGTCCTTATCATCGAAAGTTTTTCTCGCAAGATCTATTGCGTCTTTATTAAATTGTTTTATAGAATTGATGTCTGTGTTCATCTGACGTCGTATGATATCCATTTTGCTCTCCCTATAATTTTAATACCCAAAAATATCAAAAATATTCTCCTGGTAAAAGGATTGAGAAACAATGTTTAAAATTTCCAAATAGTGGTATAATATAAACATAAAACGAATGAAAGGAGACATTCTAATATGAAATACGTATGTACAGCATGTGGATACATTTATGATCCAGCTGAAGGAGATGTAGACAACGGTATCGAAGCAGGTACAGAATTTGATCAACTACCAGAAGATTGGGTTTGCCCAGTTTGTGGTGTTGGCAAGGACATGTTCGAAGCTCAAGAATAAAAGTCATTAAGGGAAGCTTCGTGTTTCCCTTTTCTTACACTAATTTTGAAGTTAGTTTAATAATAAATATATAAGCTATAATTTAGGAAAATCTTTCTTAAGAAAACGATGTTATTTTCCTTAAAATATGGTATAATGAAAGTGTAATTTGAATGAAAGGAGACATTCTAATATGAAATATGTATGTACAGCATGTGGATATATCTATGATCCAGCTGAAGGAGATGTAGACAACGGAGTTGAAGCAGGAACAGAATTCGACCAACTTCCAGAAGATTGGGTTTGCCCAGTTTGTGGCGCTACAAAAGATATGTTCGAAGCTCAAGAATAAGATAATTTTGAAGAGGGCCTAGCCCTCTTTTTTGTATGCATTTAATTATAGGCATACAAAAACTCCAAGCCTTTCTATCTTGGAGTTAGCTTATGCTTCTTTCTTTTTGGTCTTTATGACTTTTATCAAAATCACAGCCATAAGTGCTAGGACAAAGACGCCTAAAAGATGGATATAAATCCTTTCTGCACCTGCTCCCATATCCTTTAACTCAGCTTTCGTCTTAATATTTATATCTTTATTCTTATCCTTATTATCATTTGGACCGACTTCAAGAACTAGAGTTTCATTTTTTTGATTTTCTAGATAGGTATTAGACCCTAAATCTTTCTTTGAATTTTCTATGTAAGGCTCAGCTTGATCTGTTCTAGTCCTTGGCTTATCATCTGTTTTTGTATCAGAATCTTTATCTACAGATTTTGTATTTTGGGCTTTATCTGTCCTTACTTCTAGCTTTGATTTTTCGCTTGTTTCTACCTTTTCCTCAAGCTTATTAGTTTCTTTTATTTCGGCTTTTGGATTAGGCTTAGTTTTCGCTGTACCTTCTTTAGATGGTGATGATACTTCCTTATCAGCAGGAGGATCTTTTGGTTTTTCTTCTTTGCTTTCTTCCTTACCCTTTACTTGATCTGGATTTTCTTTAGGGCCCTCTTCTTCTCCCTTGCCCTTATCGCCATTAGCCTCATTAGTTTCAACCTTGCTTTCTCCCTTTGCTTTTTCAGGAGGATCAGCAATTTGACTAAGATCTTCTGTAATTATTAATTTATCTTTGTCTCCCCCAGTCTCACCCTGGGATTCGCTAGTTTCTATTCTTGTAGGATTGTCTGAGCTTTCTTCATCAGCTAGAGAAATTGGTTCAGACAAAAAAATAAGCGATAGGCTAAGGGCTAGACCAAGGAGGATTTTCTTATATTCTCTCATATTTCCCCCACAATCTCTTATTTATATCTTACACTCTTAGAGAACAATACTCAAATTTTTCACATATTTTAACAAGCTTTCTAGAAGAAAAAAAGAGCCAAAGGCTCTAATTATTGTCAGACAATTCATCTGTTTGATACCAGCCCTTGCCCATAACTGTGGATGTGTTGAGTATTGTTATAAAGGCTTTTGGGTCGATATTTTTGATAAATATCCTAAACTTCGGTGCTTCCGTCTTGCTTGTCATGCAAAGATAAACTGTAAAGTCCCTTCCCATGTAAAGTCCCTTGGCATTTATCACAGTCGCTGACCTATTGAGGTCTTCCTTAATGAAGGATCCTACTTCCTTAGTCTTCGATGTTATGATTATAAACATCTTGGCCTGGTTCATAGATGAAATAATTATATCTACGCAAAGACCCTTGACAAGAAGACCGAAAATAGAAAATAGGCCTATCTCGATACCAAATATCCAAATTGAAGCAAGGGTGAATATCGAATCCACAAAAAGAAGCGACTTACCTACTTCAAGATGGGTATATTTTTTAACTATCATGGCAATGATATCAGTTCCGCCAGAGCTTGCTGCTATGTTAAACAAGATAGCAGATCCAACCGAGCTCATAATGAGGGTAAAGAACAGCTCTAGCATGGTATTATCCGTAAGGGTTCCATCGATTGGGATAATCTTATCTAAGGCAAGGGCCGCTAGAGAGTTAAGGATTGCAACATAGCCGGTCCTCAGAGTGAACTTCTTACCCAGTATGAAAAATGCAATGGCAAGGAGGGTTAGGTTGATAAACAAAGTAAGTTGGGGCCTAGTAAAGGGCACAAACATACTTGCTATGATACTCATTCCCTCGACTCCTCCTATTACGAAGCTGTTAGGATATTTGAAAAAGTGGGTTCCGCAGGCCATAAAGATCGCTGCGAAACTCATCAGAAATATCCTCTTTTGCTTACTCATTGGATCGTGGTTGTATATTCTTTTGTTCCTATCTTCTAGATAGGAGTTTATAGAATACTTGCGTTTTTTTTCTTGTGGGCAAGGACCTTCTTGCAATTTTATCTCCTTTAATTATCTGAATAGTTGTCGAAATATCCTTGAATTAGGACGATTGGAGTTCCCTTATCTCCTGAACCACTTGTTAGGTCGCAGAGAGATCCTAGAAGATCGGTGATTTGTCTTGGAGTTGTACCGAGTGTTTCGTTTTTTCCAATCAACTTATCAGCCTTGTGGGTGATTTTTTCTCTAATAGCCTTATCTCTTTCTTCGCCAGAAATATCTTTTAGTTCTGTGTCGGCTATATATTTGATTTTGATTTCGTTAGGTGTACCTACTAGGCCATCTGTGAATGCTGGGGAAACAACTGGATCAGCAAGCTCCCAGATTTTTCCTACTGGGTCTTTGAAGGCTCCGTCACCGTAGATCATAACCTCAATTTGTTTACCAAATTCATCTACTAGTCTTTTTTGTAAGCTATCTACGAAGCTTTGTCCGTCTCTTGGGAAAAGTTTCACCTTATCTTCTGTAGATAGGTTAGATCCTAAAAGTCCATATTCTTCGTTAAAGCCAGAACCGTCGATTGATTCAGTCATGATTTCGTCAAGTTTTAGTACTTTTTTGGCTCCATTTTCTTCAAGTTGTCTTTTGACAAGATTTCTTGTGTGAATTGAAGATACTAGGACTTGATCTGTAAATTTTAGGACATCTACAGGATTGTTTAGAAAATGAATTTCTGAGTTTGGTGCAATTTCCTTGTAGAAGTCTGGGTAAGAGATACCAGTAAACTCATGTTTGTAATCTCCTGCAAGCTTCTTGTACTCATCCATATCGAGCACGTCTTGGTAAGGGTTTACGTCTGAGTTAAAGAGGTCCATCTCATCTATTAGCCAGTTTCCTACTTCATCTTGTGGGTAGGATAGGCAGATGTGAAGTTTCTTGCCTGTTAGGGCAAAGGCCTTCAAGAGAATTGAGAATCTATTTCTGCTTAGAATTGGAAATAGGATTGCTAGCTCATCTCCGTCGAACTTCTTGTTAACATCTTCTGCGATTTCCTCTATTGTTACGTAGTTTCCTTGAGCACGAGCAACGAGAGATTCTGTGATGCAAACCACATCCTTATCACGAAGAGTGATATCTTTCTTATCACTTGCCTTTTTTACTACATCGAAAACTGTAGTTACTAGATCATCGCCTTCTTTGATTATTGGGGCTCTAAGTCCCATTGATACTGTTCCAATTATTCTTTCCATATTTATTCCCCTTTCGTTTGAATTATACAATAATTAAATATCCATTACAATACAGCCTAATAAAGAATTTCGCCTTACTTTCAAGGTTTTTCTAGTAAAGGAAAATAGTAAATAAAATTTTTTATATTTTTTAGACAAACGAAAGTTCTCCAATAATTTGTCATTTTTACTAGTATTTCTCGATTTTTTGTAAAACGATATCAAGTTTATCTATAAAGTCTAAAAAAAGATGCTAAAATTAACTTCTAGCATCAAATTTGTGTTTACATTTCGGACATTTGACCTTAATCTTACCCTTGTGCTTGGGAATCCTAAGCTCCTGCTTGCAAGATGGGCACTTGATATACTTAAAGTCCTTGTCCTTCTTATTTTTCTTCTGTGTCTTTACTTCGCTTTTGATTGGATCAATGAATTTTTCCCTAAATTTCCTATTCTCCGCTACCCTCTTATACTTATTAGTAGATAAAACTCTAAAAAGAGCGTAGGCTACTAATAGCATAGAAAGTCCGCTTAGGACGGAAGAGTTTACAAAATAGGATATTACGCTTAGGATTATCCCTGCCCAAATCAAAAATATGCCGTATTCATCAATTCCTACTCTATTTTTCATCTAAATCCTCAACTAACTCATCCATAATCTTGGATATGTCTCCTTTTATCACATAATCGGCCCTAGCATCCCTACTGGTTGGGTCCTTGTTGATCAAAACAAGCTTCTTGCCATTATAGAAATCCAATAATCCTGCCGCAGGATAGACTACTAGGGAAGTTCCTCCCACTATTAGGATATCGGCATTTGCTATAAGATTTACTGCATAGCTAATATTGTTTTGGTCAAGTCCCTCGCCGTAAAGGACAATGTCAGGGCGAACAATCCCACCGCAAGCATCACAAGTTGCCACATCATCAAAGCTTTTTACATAATCGAGGTCGAAGCTTTTGCCGCACTTGGTGCAGTAATAGTCACGGAGATTGCCGTGAAGTTCGATTACATTTTTGCTTCCAGCTTCTTGGTGAAGGCTATCTATATTTTGGGTGATAACTCCCTTAAGCTTACCCATTTTCTCAAGCTTTGCAAGAGCAAGGTGGGCCTTGTTTGGCTTTATACCTTCAAGCATGAGATTGTTTTTACAATAAGTCATAAACTCATCTGGATGGTCTACGAAAAACTCATGGCTTAGCATATATTCAGGTGAATACTTGGAGTCATTTTCCCTATTGTAAAGGCCTGTAGCTGATCTAAAGTCAGGCACACCGGATGCTGTCGACACTCCAGCTCCTCCAAAAAACACTATATTATTAGAATCTTTGATTAATTCTTTAACTTTATTAATTTCTTCCATAAGATCCTCCTATGATAAATCTAGCTTCTGGTCGATGTATCTTTTGTTTACAAAAAACAATATTATATTCACTAGGACATAATAAACTAGGGGAGGGATTATCTTGTAAAGGCCTCCCTCTCCAATAGCAAAGGGAAAGATAAAGGCAAGCCCCATGCCAGGATATCTTACAAGCGTTCCATTTACGAGCACAAGAGCGGAAAACTGGGTTATGATTATGGCAGGTATGATTATCAAAGTTAAGTTAATAATCATAAAAATCCAAGATACCTTCCCCAAAAAACGAGTCCTTGCCATATTCAAGTTCAAAACTTGACCTAGCAAGATATCTACTAATAGACCAAAGACCATATAGTATATGAAATCTCCTCCTATATTGTAGCCTAAAAGATAGAGGCTAATAGTAAAAATAAGCCCACTTATTAGATAAAAAGCTACTATAGAACAAAGCTTTGCCAAAAGGAAGGTCCTTGTTGTGATCGGCAGACTAAAGGTAAGCCTCGCTCTTTGCGTGAAATAATCCTTGTAAAGGAAGTTGATCACAAAAATCAAATTCACTCCTACAAAAAATATTATACTTGATATAAATAATATATCTGTTATAAGCCTATTTCTCAAAAAATAGCTTAGGCCTCCAAGGGATTTGACAAGGATTATCGAAAGCATGATTACAAGTTGGATCAACAAGATAGTAAAAATATAAGTCTTGTTAGTTTTTAAATCGTATTTGATAAAGTTTCTCATAATAAGCCATACACTTCCTTGTAATAATCAGAAATTTCCATCATGTTTTCTTCTCTAATCGCAATCGCATCCTTGTGCATAAGGACCTTGCCCTTATCTAGAAAGATGACATCCTCGAAGAGATTTTCCAAATCGCCTATCTGGTGGGTCGTTATAATAAAAGTCTTATCTTTCGCCATCTTTTCTATAATCATATCGATTACTGCCTGTTTGGCAACTGGGTCTACCCCATCTACTGGCTCATCCATTATGAAAATATCGGCGTTCCTCGACAAATTAAGGCTAATAAGTAGCCTTTCCCTAAGACCCTTGGACAGGTCCTTGGTCATCTTATCACGAGGAATGCTCAGATAATCAAGGAGCTTATCACTTTGCCTCTTGTCAAAATCCTTGTAGAAATCTCCGTACATATCAATAGTATCTTTTACAGTAAGCTTCTGATAAAGATAATATGAATCTGGCAAATAGGAGATCATAGACTTAGTCTCGATACCAGGACTTTTCCCATCGATTGAAATCCTACCAGAATCCTTTCTCAAAAGACCTACTATAAGCTTGATGAGAGTCGATTTACCAGATCCATTAGGACCCAAGAGACCAACGACCTTGCCCTTTTCAATTTCTAGACTTAAATCATCAATAGCGAGAGTATCCTTGTATTTTTTTGTCAAATTATCAATTGTAATAATCTTATCCATTGGCCATTCCCCTCATTTCTAAAAGCCTTAGGGCCTTATCATAATCAAGGCCAAGAGAATTCATATTATCCAAGAATTCATTGATAAATCTATTGGAAAACTCATCCTTAAGCCTTCTTATAATATCATCATTTGCAATAATATAATAATAATCAATAGCTTCAAAGACGAAACCCGCCCTAATCATGCTAGATATTGCAAGGTCTACGTAGCTTGGATTTACCTTAAACTTGTTTGTAAAAAACTTCTTAGCATAAAGCTTTTCGCCATCTTTAAGTTTGCCAGAAATAATCTCTAAGGCAATAAAATCTCTGATTTCTTCTTGTTTTGTCCTATAAGTCATAAGCCCTCAACTAATAAAATCTATATCCAAATCGTACATCTTAACCCCATCAAGGAAAACACGCATTAACTTATCCCCATAGTCGCCCAGATTTGTGAAAATCTTCTTGTAATTGATTATCCTAAAAGAAGCGTCGACGTAAATAAGCTGGTCGAAAAGGGCATCTAGGTTTTCTACCTTATAATCAAAATCGAAATTTTCATTTAAAATCTCGTAAAATCTTTCCTTGCTAGTAAACAAATTCGCATCAATATTAATCATGGATTTATCCTTTCAAATGTCTCGTAATGGTCCTTGGTGTAGTAGATATTGGTATCTTCATCGAAAATTATTCTCTCAGCTCCTCGTCTTCCACCCTTGTAGTTAACGTCAGCTTCCTTATAATTGCCTTCTGGGAGATTTCCTTCGAAGTTTCCAAAATAATCCCCACCGATCACAGCTTTGTCCGTAACCTCCCACAAATTACCATCCTTGGGAGACCAACCTAAATCCATTGCCTCCTTCTTAGTGATATAGTTTGGAGGAAGATGGCTAAATTCTACAAGATATGATGAAACATCCTCTAAGCTATAATAGGACCCATCCTCATCTAAAGTCTTTCCTTCTTCTCCTATATTTTCTTCTATTAACTCATCACTTATCTTAACATCCTTATCATTCGTGAGCCTACAAGATGTAAAAATCAAGGCTAGGATGATTAAAAGATAAGAAAAATACTTTTTGACTTTCATTTTTCATCTCCTTATGGTATCATTATAACAGATTCTCTTAGAGGAGAGGAAGGAATTTTAGATAATATTTAAAATTTCGTAGAAAAGATTTGACAAAAGAAAATATATGTCGTATACTATAATAGTCAGTTGATGACGGGGTGTGGCGCAGCTTGGTAGCGCGCGTGTTTTGGGAACATGAGGTCGAA
>CABQOK010000033.1 GCA_902465755.1 uncultured Anaerococcus sp. | reverse complement strand
GTCTTGAAAGCGGCGAGTTTGGATATATGCTCTTTAACGATTTTGGTGAAATCAAAAACTTATCCAGCCTAGGGACTTTACCTAATGTAAGGCGCACTATAAAAGAAAAATACGGTATAGATTCGGACACCTACGAAATATTTGATAAGTATCTTGAGAAAGAAAATCCTTTCTATGAAGAAGTAGATAAGATGTTTACCTACCTTGCTATGGGCCTATACAACATAGCCTATGCGATTAATCCGGAAGTAATCTACATAGGAGGGGCTGTTTCTGAGGATGAAAGATTTATAAATGCTCTTAAAGAGAAGCTAGAGGATGATATATTCGCAGGAGTTAGCTTAAATATAAGACCAGCGTCGTTTTATAATGATAATAATCTTTATGGAGCCTATGCGAATATTAAATTAAAAGAAGAAAGGATAAAAAATGATTAAATTTCCTAAGGATTTCCTATTTGGTTCTGCAACATCTGCCTGCCAATCTGAAGGCGGACAAGTTGATGGGAAAAGTGAAAGTATTTGGGACTATTGGTATAAGAAAGAGCCCTATAAGTTTCACGATAGGATTGGACCAGAAAGTACATCGAACTTTTACTTTGATTATAAGGAAAATGTAGAGCTTTTAGAAAAAACAGGCCACAATTCCTATAGGACTTCTATTTCTTGGGCAAGATTAATACCTAAAATGGATGGGAAGGTAAATCCTAAGGCGGTGGACTTTTACGAAAATTATTTCAAGGAAATCAAGGCTAAAGGAATCAAGCTTTTTGTAAATCTATTTCACTTCGATATGCCTATGTATCTTCAAGAAATAGGGGGATGGACAAACAAGGAAGTAGTCGAAAGATATGTATCTTATGCCAAGACTTGCTTTAAGCTCTTTGGTAAATACGCTGACTGTTTCTTTACCTTCAATGAGCCAATAGTTCACGTAGAATGTGGTTATCTCTACCAATATCACTATCCTTGCGAAGTAAATCCCAAAAAGGCTGTCCAAGTTGCTTACAACACCCAGCTTGCTTCAGCTTTGGCTATCAAAGCCCTAAGGAAAATAGATAAGGATAAGAAAATAGGGATAATTTTAAATCTGACCCCAGCTTATCCTAGAAGCCAGAACGAAAACGACCTAAAGGCGGCTGAGATTGCAGACTTATTTGCTCAAAAATCTTTTCTTGATCCATCAGTACTAGGGGTTTATCCTAAAAAGCTTGTAGAAATAATAAAAAAAGAAGATCTCATGCCAGAATATAACAAAAAAGAGCTCGATATAATAAAAGAAAATACCGTTGATTTTCTTGGAGTAAATTACTATCAACCTTTAAGAGTTATGGAAAATCCTTATAAATATAAGGAAAGTGCAATCTTTATGCCAAGCAAATATTATCTTTCCTATGATATGCCAGGTAAGAGGATGAATCCCTATAGGGGCTGGGAGATCTATCCAAAAGCCATCTATGATATAGCCTTAAATATCAAAGAAAACTACAATAATATCGATTGGATGATTACTGAAAATGGCATGGGAGTTGAAGATGAGGAAAGATTTAGGGAAGATGGAAGGATCGAGGACGATTACAGGATTGATTTTATCAAGGAACACTTGACCTATCTAAGTAAGGCCATTGATGAGGGTGCCAACTGCAAGGGTTACCACTTGTGGACCTTTATAGATAACTGGTCCTGGCTTAATGCTTACAAAAATAGATATGGACTTATCGAATATAAGCTAGAAACTGGAGAAAGAGTAATCAAAAAATCAGGTATTTGGTTTAAGAAGCTCAGTGAAGACAAGGGATTCTAGGAAAAGTATTATCTATTTCAAATCATTTTTTAAAATTGAGAAAAATCCCTTATAATATAAGTAAGAACTATAAAGGAGTAAGTATGTACGGATCAATCGAATTGGGCGGAACCAAGATTAGGTGCGCTGTTTTAGATGAAATTGGAAATATTGTCAAAGAAATTAGGTTAGAGACCAAGGATCCTGAGGAAAATATGAAGGATGTGGTAGATTTTTTTAAGAAAAATCCCGTAGAAAGTATTGGAATCGGAGCCTTCGGACCAATCGATGTGGACAAGGAGTCAAAGACATATGGCTTTGTCCTAGAAACTCCAAAGAAGCTTTGGAGAAACTTCGACCTATTAGGCTCTATCAAGAAAGAGCTCGACATAGCAATTGGATTTACAACAGATGTTGGAGCTAGTGGAATTGGTGAATATAGGTATGGAGCAGCCAAGGATAAGAGATCTTCCCTATATCTAACTATAGGAACAGGAGTCGGCGGATCTTATATCCAAGATGGAACCTTACTTGAAGGATTCTCCCATCCTGAGATGGGCCACATTGAGATTACGAGGGAAGAAGGAGATGAGGTAGAAAGTTTTTGCGACTTCCATGATTCTTGCTTCGAAGGACTTTGTGCAGGACCTGCCCTTGAGCTAAGGACTGGACAAAGGGGAGAAAATCTCGATAAGGATGACCCAGCCTTTGATATCCTTGCCAAATATATAGCCAAGGGACTTATGACCTACACCATGATTCTAAGACCTCATATTATAATAATTGGAGGCGGAGTAGCCAATAAGGAAGGGATGATTGAAAAAATCAGAAGAGAATTTGAAAAATTAGATAATCACTATATAGATATTCCCAATGCGGATGAATATATAGTCTTTCCTGATCTTGGTAACGAGGCAGGACTTATCGGTGGATATGTACTTGCTAAGGAAGCCTTAAAGGAAGAATAAAAATAAGCTCTCGCTTGGATGAATCCCAAGTGAGAGCTTTTACTTTACTTTCTTTTAGCTTCTAATATTAGGTTTTGTTTTAGATTCCACAAGTCTTGAGATAGGTCGACGTAGTAATTGTGTGGTTGGTCGAATCTCTTAACTTCTTCCCATAAGCTTTTAACTTCTCCTTTAGAATAAGAAGCAATTTCTTCAAGGCTTGGGCTTTCGTAGACCAAATCTCCCTTATCGAAGATTTGAACTTGCATCTTTCGAGCTGTATAGTTTTCCATTCTTTTCATTTTCCAGGTAAAGAGTGGATCAAATATTACCATTGGTTTAGAATCGTCTATTTTTTCGCAAGCTAAGGCGATGTAATCTGCTTCTGCCTTGCCGGTTTCCTTATCATATAATCTGTAGACCTTTTTCTCGCCTGGAGTTGTGATTTTTTCTACATTTTCTGAGACCTTTATCTTTGCTTCGATCTTTCCATCTGTCTCTATTGCGACAAGCTTATAGACACCTCCAAAGACTGGGTCAGACTTAGCTGTGATTAGTCTTTCTCCTATACCGAATGAGTCGATTTTAGCTCCTTGGGAGAGGAGGGATTCGATTTTGAATTCGTCTAGGGAGTTACTAGCCACGATTTTAGCATCTGTAAATCCATTTTCATCTAGGATTTTCCTTACTTCCTTGGATAGGTAGGCCAAGTCTCCTGAGTCAATTCTTACTCCTCCGCTTAGACCTTTTGGAACTAGTTCTTCCTCAAAGACTCTCATAGCATTAGGAAGGCCTGATCTTAGGGTATCGTAGGTATCGATTAAGAGGATACAATTGTCAGGATAGGATTTGGCATAGGTCTTAAAAGCCTCGTACTCGGTCGGAAAGGCTTGAATCCAAGAATGAGCCATGGTACCACTTGCCTTAAACTTATATTTTTGGGCAGAGTAGGTGTTACTTGTAATAGGTGCTCCTCCTATATAAGCAGCCCTTGCTCCATTTATGGAAGCATCTGCTCCTTGGGCACGTCTTGCCCCAAATTCCATAACTAGCCTATCTCCAGCAGACCTTACAATCCTGTTAGTCTTGGTCGCTACAAGGGAGTTAAAGTTCATGGATAAGAGCAGGTAAGTCTCTATAATAGAACATTCTATAATAGGGGCTTTGACTGTAACTATGGGTTCGTTAGGAAACATTACAGAACCTTCAGGAAAGGCCCAAATATCTCCAGTAAATTTGAAATCTCTCAAGTAATCGAGAAAGCCCTCAGAAAAATCAGCGTTCTCTCTGAAATATTCTATGTCTTCTTCGCTAAATCTTAGATTCTTAACATATTCTATTATGTCGTTAAGACCCGCGAAGATTGAGAAACCAGCCTCGTCGGGATTTCTCCTATAGTAGGCATCAAAGACTGCTATGGTGTCTTTCATACCATTGTTAAAGTAAGCATTTGCCATAGTGAATTCATAAAAATCACTAAGCATGGTTAAATTTCTATCTTCTTTCATAATCTCCTCGTTTTCTTTTCGCTTCTTAATATTATACCCGATTAGAGTGGAGATTAGATATTTTTAACAAAAAGGGTAAAAGACTAGTAAAGACTTAGATAAGAATAGGAGAATGTATGTATATTTTTGATATAGACGGTACTTTGTTAAACACGATAGACTCTATTAGCTTTCATATAAATAAGACCTTGGATGAATTTGGTCTAGACGAGATCGATAAGGAGAGGGTCAGAGCCTTTGTGGGAAATGGTCCTGTAGTTTTGGTAAATAAGACCTTGAACTTTTTGGGAGTAAGTGATGATGAAGACTTTAGGGAAAACTTCCTAGACACTTACAACAAATCCTACGATGATGACCCAACTTATCTACTAAAAGCTTACGAAGGAATAAAGGAAAGCATAGATATCTTAAAGGAAAGAGGGGAGATAATAGCTTGCTTTTCTAATAAGCCTGATTCTACATGTAAGAAGGTCATAAGCCATGTTTTCGATAAAGGTTATTTTGATTATATCCTAGGCTATAAGGAAAGTTACGAGAGAAAGCCATCTCCTGAAGGAATAATGATAATTAAAGAGAGATTTGGGGTGGACTTTTCTGATATTTTATACTTTGGAGATAGCGAAGTGGATATGAAATGCGGGAAGAATTCGGGAATTTTCACTGTAGGATGTTCTTGGGGTTTTAGGTCAAGAGAGGTTCTCGAGAGAGAAAATCCAGATCTTATAATAGATGATCCAAAAGAGATTAAGGATATAAGGAGGATATGATGGGAGAAGTAAAACTTTGTAGGATTGATTCAAGATTATCTCACGGCAAGGTGGTTGAAATTTGGTCTAAGGAATTAGACATCAAAACTGTAATCATAGCTAATGAAGAAGTAAGTGGGGACGATTTTAGAAAAAGAGTAATGGATCTTACTATTCCTGATGATATATCAGCCTACTACTTAAAGCCATCGGAAGTAGGAGCCTTCCTTAAAGACTATGAGAAAGATGTTTTTTTGATCGTTGACAGTGCTCAGGATTTAGAGACTATAAGAAAGCAAAATATAGAAATTCCAGAAGTAAATATAGGGATAATCCATATGAGTGTTGGGAAGAAATCCCTAACCGAAGAAGTAGCAGTAGACGAAGATGACCTTAGAATATTTAGGAAATTTATAGAAGATGGATCCTATGTCTACGTTAGACTAAGCCCCTATTCCCAAAGAATGGAGCTTAAGAATTTATTTGATAAAAAAGGGGCTGTTTAAAAACTATGAATAATCATCGTACCATCGTTAGAAGGTTCTCTTAGGAAATTTTACCTCTCCTGGCCGGTAGGCCAATTGGCGCCCGCCGGCTGATGGAGGCGATTTGCCCGTCGGCTTAGTGAGACTTTCCGTGGAGGTTCTTCTAACGATAACGGTACGATTTATTCATTCTGCAAACGCCCCTTTTTATTATTCATCTTTCAAAGAAAATTTTTTCCTCATCCACATCTTCACTATAAAAAATAAAAGAATCATATAAAGTATCACAAGAAGGGTGATGAGTATAGAAAGATAATTTCTATTGTTTCCAAAATAAAGACAAAGGGGAAAGATTAGCCCGAAAAATACAAGGCCTAAGCATATCGCGACCTTGCCAGCAAACTTATTTCCATAATCCCAAGTTTTTCTAGAATAGCACACTTCCCAAACGTGAAAGCCAACAGCCATCTCAGGATAGGAAGAGTGAAATTTTATTAAAAATATGCCGATATAAATACTAAAAATCAAAAGCAGGATATCGGTTATTATCAAAGGTCCCATATTTCACCTCACTTTCTAGTATTATACCAATAACAGCCCATTAAACGAGTCTATTTACTTTCTAAAAAATAATATTTATGTTATCCTTATTAAGAGGTACTTATGAAAATATTAATAACTAGTGACTGGTACTATCCCGTTGTAAATGGAGTAGTTAGGTCAGTATTAAATCTTAAAGAATATCTAGAAAATATGGGTCACGAAGTAAGAGTCCTGACCCTTTCAAATACGATGAAATCTTACAAGGCAGGAAATATCTACTATGTAGGTAGCCTTTCTGCGAGAAAAATTTACCCGGAAGCACGTGTTACCAATCTCTTGTCCAAAACTCATATAAAGGAATTAGAATGCTGGAGGCCTGATATAATCCATTCTCAGTGTGAATTTTCGACCTTCATCATGGCCAAGACCATAGCTCATGATCTTAAAATCCCTATAATTCACACCTATCACACGATCTATGAAGACTACACTCATTATTTTATAGGAAATAAGACTATGGGCAAGAAGGCGGTTGCCCTTGCAAGCAAGAAGTTCGCAGATCTTTGTAATGGACTTATAGCTCCTAGCGAGAAGACTGCCAAGCTTCTTAGGGAATATGGAGTGGAGGATGGAAAAATTTCTGTAATACCTACAGGAATCCATATCCCAGACCTACTAAGTGAAAATCCTAGGAGGGCTTTGGGTATTGATGAGAAGGAAAAAATCCTCCTCTATTTAGGTAGGATTGGTGAGGAGAAAAATATAGAAGAGCTTGTGGACTTTTACCAAAAGATAGAAGATCCAGATGTTAAGCTTTACATAGTTGGTGGAGGTCCTCATCTCGATAGTCTTATGGAATTTTCTAGAAGGTTTCCTAAAAAGGTCAACTTTGTGGGCATGGTAAGGCCAGAAGATGTGAACAAATACTATCAGATGGCGGATGTCTTCGTATCAGGCTCTACTTCAGAGACCCAGGGACTTACCTATTATGAGGCCCTATCTAATGGAACTGTTGCAGTGTGTAGGAAGGATGAGGCTCTGTGTGGGGTAATTGTTAATGGATACAATGGATATGTGTATGAGAGATTCGAAGATTTTGAAAAGATTATAAATAAGGTTTTAAATAAAGAATTTAAGACCTATCTTTCTAAAAACGCTAGATCCTATGCCATAGAGAGATTCTCTGTCGAGGCCTTTGGAGAAAAATGTGAGAAGCTTTACCAAAAAGCTATTGAAGAGTACGAGTATGAAAGTTTTAATATATTCAAAAGATTATGATAAGGTAAAAGAAAGTGGTGTGGGCAAGGCTATAGATCATCAGAAAAAAGCCTTGGCCAAGATAGGATTTGATTTTACGACAGATGAGAGAGAGGACTTTGATCTAGTCCATATCAATACAGTCCTTCCGGGAGCCGTTGCCTTTGCTAAGAAGGCTAAGAAAAGGGGTAAGAAGATAGTCTACCATGGCCATTCTACCATGGAGGATTTTAGAAATTCATTTGTCTTGTCAAACCAACTAGCTCCCCTTTTTAAAAAATGGTTAGTTCACGCCTATAAACTAGGAGACTTAGTCCTTACTCCTAGCGAATATTCTAAAAATATCCTCAAGACCTATGATATAAATCGAGAGATTTGTGTTGTGTCTAATGGAATTGATCTTGACTTCTGGAAGCAGAAGGATGGGGATAGGGATAAGTTCTATGAGACTTATGGTCTAGATAAAAATAAGAAATCAATAATTTCTGTCGGTCTTCCTATCAAGAGAAAGGGCATAGATGATTTTATAAGGCTCGGTCAAAGACTTCCTCAATATGAATTCATCTGGTTCGGAAAGCTCGATAAGGCCTTGATGAGTCCAAATATCAAAAAACTTATAGAAAAGGCTCCTTCTAATGTAAAATTTCCTGGATATGTGACTAGCGAAGAATTGAGACTTGCCTATTCTGGATCTGACCTTTATCTTTTCCTAACTCATGAGGAGACTGAAGGAATTGTTCTCCTAGAAGCCCTTGCTACAAGGGCAGATATTTTGATTAGAGATATAGAAATATTTGAGAAGGACTATGAAGATGGAGTTAATATCTATAAGGGATCTAGCCTAGAAGAATTTGAGGAGAAGATAGTAGGCATTTGCGAAGGAAGACTAAAATCTCTTAAGGATTTTGCCTACAGGAAGGCCTGTGATAAATCTATAGAAAAAACAGGGAGAAAACTTGTAGAAATATATGAAAGGGTGATGAATAATGAGATCAGTTGTTAAGCTTTTAGCTTATATCCTACTAGCGGTACTTGTGCCAAGCCTTGTAATGGGAATGGTAAGCTTTTTGGGCGCTTCTAATATTGTTGTAATTATAAGCCAATTTGTGATAATGCTAATTATGGTATTTGCCTTTACCAAATCCTTTGACTATATGAGAAGATACGAAAAAAAGACTCTGGATATGATGGCGAGGGCGAAATCTGTCGAAGATCTTAGAAAGCTTAGGGAAGAAAGACTTTCCTATAAGTCCAAGGCCATGATTACAAATGAAATACTAAATAGGGAATTTTCCGAAGAAGAAGCCGAAAATCTCAAGAAATACACCAGCTCTACAGAAGATATGAAGCATTACTATTCAGCTCTCATATCAAATTCTTCTGGAAAGAGACGAGAAGAGCTTAAGATTAGAAGAGATAACTTCAAGAAAAAGTACGGCAAGAAGGCCAGGATATATCCTGACTTTAGAGAAAATCTTAAGACTTGTGGAAAATGGCTGGGCTTATTTTTCCTTCTAGCCATATTTTTTGCTTCTATTAAATCCAAGGCCGTAGCAAACCCTGGATTTATGATGTTTATCTATATAATTCAAATTATAATGTTGGCTGCTTTTATGATCAATGCCATAATTTGGCTTATAAGATGCGTCATATCTTTTTGGGATAGGAAATTTATATAAATAGCAAGGAAACTTGCTTTTTTTATTTGCGCGAAATTCATTCTTATAATATTATCATAAATATATTCAATAAATAAATCCGAGAAATTAAAATAATCAAACTTTACTTTACAAATATCAAAGAGGAAGTATAATTTTATCAAAAGGGAGGTTCTATGATTAATAAATGTCCAAATTGTGGTGATGAAATGGTGATCACCTCTTATAGATGCAATTCATGCTATACAGAAGTTACAGGTGAATTTGAAATTGATAAGTTTCAAAGATTAGATAAAGAAGATAAAGAGTTTATTGAGTTATTTTTACAAAAAAGAGGTTCTATAAAGGATGTTGGAGAAGAGATTGGAATTTCTTATCCAACAGTAAGAAATAGAATTGATAGGATAGTCTCAAAACTTGGAGGAACTGTAGATAAAAAGGCAGGCAGGATTGATATCCTAAACATGCTAGATAATGGAGAAATAACTGCAGAAAAGGCTAAGAGCCTACTAGAGGAGCTTAAAGATGAATGATGAAAAACAAATGATTTTAAATATGCTCAAAGAAGGAAAAATCACTGTAGAAGAAGCAAGTGACCTCATAGAAGCATTAGGCAAAAATAACAGAAAAACTGACAATTTAACAGATAAAATTACAGGTGCAGTTGATAATATAATAAAAAGAGCAACCGATACAATCCAATCTATCGACCTTGACCAAACCCTTGACCTAAGTCAATTTAATATTAAGGGAGATTACAACACCCAAAAGGAAACTAGAATCGATGATGAGATCAAACATATAGAAATCGACATAGTAAATGGTGATATAGAAATCGATAGATCTGATGATAATACGATCGTTATAAGCCAAAGTATCTGGGCTAAGAAGGCTGACCTTAATGATTTTCTAGATATTGAAGTTAAGGATGACCTACTTACAATCTCAATTAATGATAATTACAAAAATATACAAGCAAGTTCAGATATTAGGCTAAGTCTCGGAAGTAACTTATATGATTCCCTAGACATCAACCAAGTAAACGGCAAGATCGATATATCAGATGTTGATTTCAATAATCTTGACCTAAATAATGTAAACGGCAAGGTTCTTTTGATAAATATCAAAGGCTCTGTTAATG
>CABQOK010000032.1 GCA_902465755.1 uncultured Anaerococcus sp. | reverse complement strand
ATTTTGACTAACTCATCTCATAAGTTTTTTTACGATGATAATATAGAAGATCAGCTCACTGTTAGTGACTATGATAATGCAGATGTTTTTGTAAATGGTCAGGCTGTAAAATCTGATGATGAGGCTAGAGAGCATATTCAAGAAGGAAAAAATTCTATAGATATTTTAAATGTTAAAGAAAAGGTCGACGTAAAGATTAAATCTGGAAAGGAAGAAAAAGGCTTTACTAACATCGATAACAAATTGGATGAAAAAGTAACTAATTTGATGGAAACCCTACTTGAAGAAGAAGTAAAGGAGAATTTTTCTGGAGGTCAGATTAGTGTAATTAGAGACAATGAAGACATATATGATTATCAATTTGGATATGTAAATAATTTTGAAAAAAATGGAGAAGCTATTCCTTTTGAGGATAGGGTTAAAGTCGATGAGAATACATTATTTGATCTTGCAAGCAATACAAAAATGTATGCGACAAATTATAGCTTACAAAAGTTGGTTTATGAAGGAAAAATCAATATTGATGATAAAGTATCCAAGTATTTTCCAGAATTTAAGGATGACGAAAATAGTCCTATAAAGGGTAAAAATGAAATGACTATTAGGGATATTCTTAGGCATCAAGCTGGATTTCCTGCTGATCCTCAATACCACAATAACAATTACGACAAGGATGATGGTAATATCAATGGAGTAAATGATTTATTTTCCCAAAATAGGGAAAAAACATTGGATATGGTAATGAGAACACCACTTTCATACGAGCCTGGATCAAAATCACTGTATTCAGATGTAGACTATATGCTCCTTGGATTTATAGTAGAAAAAGTTACTGGACAAAGATTGGATAAGTACTTTAATGAAAACTTTGCTAAGCCATTAAATCTTAGATATACACTATTTAATCCTTTAGAAAATGGTTTTGATAAAAATCAGATAGCTGCTACCGAACTAAATGGTAATACGAGAGATGGTGCAGTAGATTTCAAAAATATCAGAAAGGATACCATCCAAGGTGAAGTTCATGATGAGAAAGCTTATTATGCTATGGGTGGCGTAAGCGGTCACGCAGGATTGTTTTCTAATTCACGAGAATTAGCGAAACTTGCAAATATTATGCTAAATGAAGGTAGATATAAAAATATTAGATTTTGGGATAAAAAAACACAAGATGAATTTATAAAAGCAAGTGAAGTTAATCCATCTTACGGATTAGGATGGAGAAGAATGGCTGATGGTAGATATGCTTGGGCATTTTCTAACCTAGCAAGTTCGAATACAATTGGCCATACTGGCTGGACAGGCACTCTTACTGTTATCGATCCATTGGAGAGAATGACCTTCGTCTTATTAACCAATAAAAAGAATGGTTATGTATTAGATAATAAAGAAAATCCTAATTATTTTTATACTGACGCTTCTAAGAGTGGAGGTTATGGTGCGGTTAGTACTTTAATTTATAAATCTCTTCAAGATAATTCAAAAGAGCTAGTTATGGCTCTAGCAAATGAATTGGAGATTGGACAAGAAAGGATGCTAAAAGATAAGGAAGGCTTTCTTGATGAAGCTCGACTTAATGATTATATAGCTATAAAAAACACAAATCAGATTATTAAAGATAAGTACCAAAATACAAGTGAAGAAGCTAGTAGTATTGATGATAAAAAATATGATTATGATACTTTAGAAAATACTAGCAATGAAGCAAATAGTGTCGAAAGCTTTAATCCTAGAACGGGTGTAGATGGATTAATACCCTTGATTGGAATAGCAATTTCTTCAGCTTTTGCCTATAGGAAAATAAAGAGATAATTATGCTTGGTTTTTCTTTATATTTTGATAGGGACTTTGATTTAGAAGAAGAAGTAAGAAAGTATGAGGGTTTTGATATTTTATTTACATCGATTCATTATCCAGAAGGAGGTAATACTTTCGAAAAGTTCTTGAATCTTTGCGAAAAATCTATTAACAAAGACTTTAGGATTTGCGTCGATCTAAATAAGGATGTCCTTACTAGGTATCCAAAACTTATGGATATGGACCTTATACTAAGACTTGATTATGGTTTTAATAGTAAAGAGATAGCTGAATTAAGTAAGAACAATAGAATTTCAATAAATGCTTCTACAATTGATAGGGAATATTTAGATGAAATTTTAGCTTTCGGAGCGAATACGGATAATATCCTTGCCATACACAACTACTATCCCCTTGAATTTACAGGTCTGGGAGGAGATTATCTTAGGAGGAGAAATGATCTATTTAAGTCACTAGGAATAGAGGCTATTGCCTTTGTGCCTGGCAATGAGAACTTGCGTGGCCCAATGTATAGGAGTCTACCAAGCCTTGAAAGTCAAAGACTTAAGGATCCCTACCTAAGTTTTGTGGAACTTAAGAGAAAATACGGGATGGATTCTGTAATAATCGCTGAAGGAGTTGATGATAGAAATATTTTCCGTATAAGAGACTTTCACAAAGATAGGAAGTTAAGCCTTAAAGTTAATATGAATGACGAATTTAATTATATTAAAGGATTTAAACAAAGGATGGATCTTAGCGAATTTATCCTAAGAAATGAAAGGGAATATAGGAAGGTGGAAGCTGGCCCTTCCTTCTATGCCAAAAGAGGAGATATACTAATCCTAAATGAGAAGGCCGGAAGATACAGCGGAGAGATTGAAATCTGTAAGGAGGATTTAGGTCCTGTAGAAGATAGAAATCTTATAGGTAAAGTTGATGCTGAACACATTGAATTAATTGATTATATAAAAGGAGGTGATGAGATTGTCTTCAACAGAAGATAGAAATCCCCAAAGTGCAAACTTAGATCTAAAGACTACTAGGGAGATTTTGGAGATTATTAATAAAGAAGATAGGACGATTGCAGAAAGTGTTGGACGATCTTTAGAGGATATTGAAAGGCTTACGGAAGAAGTAGTAAAGACTTTAAGAAATGGTGGTAGACTATTTTATCTAGGAGCAGGAACTAGCGGAAGACTTGGAGTTCTAGATGCATCTGAGACTGTTCCAACATTTTCTGTAGATCCAAAGCTTGTAACAGGTCTTATTGCAGGAGGAGACTATGCTCTCCGTCATCCTATAGAAAATGCTGAGGATAGCGAAAAGGCAGGAGAAGAAGATTTGATTAAAGAAAATCTTACTTCTAAGGACTTTGTTATAGGTATTGCCGCAAGCGGTAGAACTCCTTACTGCATAGGAGCTATTGAATACGCCAAAAAGCTTGGTGCTAAGACTGGATCTATTGCTTGTAACAAAAATGCCCTTATTTCTAATCACGTGGATTATCCGATAGAAATAGAAACTGGAGCGGAAGTCCTTACAGGATCTACTAGGATGAAGGCAGGAACTGCAACAAAAATGGTTCTCAATATGATATCAACTACAGCCATGGTTAAAATCGGTAAGGTCTATAATAATCTTATGGTCGACTTAAGACCGACCAATGAGAAGCTTATAGATAGGGCGAGAAAGATTATTGTAGAAGTAACAGGAGTTTCCTACGAAAGGGCAGGAGAAATATTAGAAGAAGCTAATAGAGAAGTAAAACCTGCAATAATAATGGCAAATAAGAAGATAAGTTATGAGAAAGCCATGGAGATTTTAAAAACCAATCAAGGCTTTATAAGAGAGGATTTGTGATATGACAAACAATGAATTAGCCAAATTATTGATCGAAGATTTTGGTGGATCAGAAAATTTAAGAGAAGTCATAAATTGTATGACTAGAGTCAGGGTAAAGGTCAATAATCCCGACCTAATCGCTTATGAAAATATAAAATCAAGAGAAGGAGTCCTTGGTCTTGTAGAAGGAGAACAAGTTCAAGTAATTCTAGGGCCAGGCAAGAGCGAGAAGGTAGCAAAAGCTATGGCCAACCTATCAGATAGCAACTTTAGCGAAGAAACTGATAAGGAAAAACTTCAAAGAAAAACTCAGGAAAACAAAGAAAGCTACAAGGCTAAGCAAAAGCAAAGTGGATTCAAGAAATTTACATCAAGCATTGCTTCAGTATTTGTTCCACTAATTCCAGCCTTCGTTGGGGCAGGTCTTATTGGTGGTGTTGCTTCAGTTTTACAAAATATGGTAACAGCTGGCAGCGTAAGTCAAGAATCTGTGGCAACTTTAATCCAAGTTCTAAATATTATGAAAAATGGCCTTTACGCTTATCTTAATATATTTATAGGTATAAATGCAGCGAGAGTCTTTAAGGCAAATCAAGGCTTAGGTGGAGTAGTTGGGGGAATGGTCTATCTTACTGGAATGAATCCAGATATGCCAATAAATAATATTTTCCTAGGAACACCACTTGCTGCAGGTCAAGGAGGAGTTATTGGTGTATTAGTTTCCGTTTGGATCTTATCTAAGGTTGAAAATGCCCTACACAAGGCTGTGCCAGATTCTTTGGATATAATAATCGTTCCAGCGATCTCACTAATCATTGTAGGACTACTTCATATGTTTATCATTATGCCACTAGCAGGACTTATCTCTAATGGTCTAATTGGATTTATTGACGGAGTAATCAATATAGGTGGACCAATATCTGGGTTTATCCTAGGAGCCTTGTTCCTACCGATGGTAATGCTAGGACTTCACCAAATACTCACCCCAATTCATGTAGCTATGATCGAATCACAAGGAGCCACCTACCTTCTTCCAATACTTGCTATGGCAGGAGCTGGACAAGTTGGAGCCGCTATTGCGATTTTGGTAAAATGTAAGAATAATAAGCAAATCCAAACCATAGCCAAGGGTGGACTTCCAGTTGGAATTCTTGGAATTGGCGAGCCATTAATCTACGCCCTAACCCTACCAATGGGTAAGGCCTTCATCACAGCTTGTATTGGTGGTGGAGTTGGCGGTGCTGTAATTGGTCTAGTAGGATCTATCGGAGCTACAGCTATAGGACCTTCAGGAATTGCCCTAATTCCGCTTATTTATAACAATAGATGGCTAGGATATCTTGCTGGACTTATTGCAGGATATGTAGGAGGTTTTGTAGCGACTTACTTCTTTGGTATTGATGAAAAATATGTAAATGGAGCAAGTCTTGACAATTCTAATAAGTTTGAATTTAAATAAGAAGTTCGTGAAAGCACGGAGGGAATTTCCTTCCGTGTTTTTTACTTTACAAGTGTAAGCTCTTCATATTGATAATTAACTATTAAAAGATATAGTTATTATAACAAGCTTAAGGTGGGAAGAGATGGCAAATACAAGTAACTTTACTGAAGATAAAAATTTTTTTATATTAAATTCTATGGATGATTGGGTTAGGATTGTCGATACAAACGGCAAGACTATCTTTATTAATGATGTCTTTAAAGAAGCTTGCGATAAGTCATCTGAGCTAAAAAACTATGTAGATGAGTCTACTTCTTTTCTTCTAGGAGATAGGAATAAAGCTGTTAGAAATACTACCATGATTGAAGAAAAGTTAATTGATGAGAGATACTTTTCTATCAAGTCCTCTCCAATCTACAATGGAGAGGAGTTCTTGGGGGTTGTGGAAGTATATAGGGACATCACCCGTGAAAGTCTGATGAAAATTGAGCTTTTCAATAACAATAGAGATATGCTCGATGATGTAAGATTTGTAAAGAAAATCCAATCAAACATCCTACCTAAGGATAAAACCTATGGCAAGCTTAGCTTAAAGAGTAGGTATATACCAAGCGATGAGCTTTCAGGGGATTTTTTCGATCTTATTAAGATAGAAGAAGGAAAGTATGCCCTCTACATTGCAGATATTATGGGACATGGTGTCAAGGCTTCCATAATGACTATGTTTATCAAGGTAACCATGAATGCCATCCTCGACAAGCACCCTGACTATTCACCATCAGAGATATTATTTAAGCTTAGAGAAAATTTTGCAAAACTCGGCATGGAGTCAAGCCAGTATTTTACAGCTTGGCTTGGAATATTTGATTATGAAAGCGACTCTCTAACATTTTCCAATGCAGGGCACAATTGTCCTCCGCTTTGGTATTCCAAAAAGAATGGAGATGTAACTTATCTTTTGGCAAGTGGGAGGATGATATCAAATATTATTGAGCCAGATAATTATGATGAAAAGACTGTAGAATTAGAAAATGGAGATAGACTCCTTTTATTTTCTGATGGAGCCATAGAGACAAAGGATGAAAAAAGATGTGAGTATGGTCTGGAAAGGCTAAGGGGAAATTTTGAAAGCTTCCACGACCTAGAAGAAAGCTATTCGGATATCAAAAACTTTACCTGGGGCAAGCAAGAAGATGACTTAAGTCTTGTCCAGATCGAATATAAGGAGAAATAATGAAAAATCTAAATTCATATATAGACCACACTAATCTAAAGCCAGAGGCACAAATTGACGAGATAAAGAGTCTTGTAGATGAGGCTATCGAAAATGATTTCTATAGCGTATGTGTAAACTCTACTTACGTAAAAGACATCAAAGCCTACAACGAAGACGTACGAATCGCTGCAGTAGTCGGCTTTCCGCTAGGAGCCATGGCTACAAGGGCTAAGGCCTATGAGGCAAAATGCGCTGTAGAAGATGGGGCAAGCGAGATTGATATGGTTATTCCAATAGGAAGACTCAAAGATAAGGATTATGCCTATGTCCTAGAAGATATAAGAGCTTGTAAGGAAGCTATAGGAGAAAGAATCCTTAAGGTAATCATTGAAACTTGCCTATTGACTGACGAAGAGAAAGTTAAGGCCTGTGAGCTAGCTAAAGATGCTGGGGCTGATTTCGTAAAGACATCTACAGGTTTTTCTACTGGAGGAGCCTTAGCCTCTGATGTAAGTCTTATGAAAAAGACAGTTGGAGATAGGCTAGAAGTTAAGGCAAGCGGCGGCATCCATACTAGAAAAGAAGCCATGGATATGATTGAAGCAGGTGCTAGTAGGATTGGTGCGAGCAAGTCAATCGAGATTTGTAAGGAGTAAGTATGGCCAATGAAGTCATGATGCAGTCTTTCGAATGGGATACGGACGGATCGGGAGACTTTTATAAAAAATTAAAAAAAGACGCAAAAACCCTAAAGGAAAATGGTATAGATGGCTTGTGGCTTCCACCAATGACTAAGGGCGGAAGCGATATGGACGTAGGATATGGGGTCTATGACCTTTGGGATCTTGGTGAGTTTGACCAAAAGGGAACTATTAGGACCAAATACGGAACAAAGGAAGAGCTCCTAGATGCTATTAATTCCTTACAGGAAGCTGGCATCAAATGCTATGCCGATGTCGTCCTAAACCATAAGGGAAATGCCGACTTTACAGAAGATTTTAAGGCAGTTATGGTAGATCAAAACAATAGATCGCAAGACGTCTCAGGAGAAATGGATATAGAAGCCTGGACCGGTTTTGACTTTAAGGGAAGGGCTGGTAAGTATTCCGATATGGTTTGGCACTATTATCATTTCGCAGGTGTAGACTATGACGTAAAAAGTGATACTTCAGCTATATTTAGAGTTTTAGGAGATGGAAAATATTGGGACGAAGGCGTATCAGGCGAGAAGGGCAACTTCGATTATTTGATGAACTGCGATATCGACCACGACCACCCAGAAGTAAGGGAAGAAATCTTCAAATGGGCCGACTGGTTCATCGACGAGACCAAGGTCGATGGCTTCAGATACGACGCCTTAAAGCACATCTCATCTGACTTCATCCACGATTTGTCAGATCACATAATCAATGAAAAGGGCGAGGAAAACTTCTATCTCTTTGGAGAATTCTGGCAATATAACAAGGAAGAAATCGCTAAATATCTCGAAACTACAGACCATAACATAGACTTATTTGATGTTCCCCTACATTTTCATATGCAAGAGGCAAGCAAGTCCATGGGTAACTACGATATGAGAAAGATTTTCGATAATACAATCGTGGCAGACTTCCCTGCCCAAGCTGTAACCTTCGTGGACAATCACGACAGCCAACCAGGCCAGTCACTAGACTCTTGGGTTGAGGATTGGTTTAAGGAGATCGCCTATGCCATGATCCTATTTAGAAAAGACGGCTATCCATGTATCTTCGCAGGAGACTATTATGGACTAATAGGAGAGGTAAAGACCGAAGCCAAATACGACCTTATAAACAATATGCTTAAGGTCAGGAAAAATTATAACTACGGCGAGGAAGACAATTACTTCGACGATCCTTCAGTTATAGGCTGGGTAAGAAGAGGAGACGAAGACCATAAGCCACTTGCTGTTCTTATCTCCATCAAAGACATGGCTGAAAAGCAGATGTTTGTGGGAGAGAGTGAGGCAGGAGCGACTTACGTAGATCTTTCTGGCAAAAACGAGGACATTACAATTGATGAAAATGGAAATGGAGTATTCACTGTAGGTCCAGGGGCTGTAACCTATTGGGCCAACAAGGAAAGCTTATGAAATATTACGCAGTAAAAAGAGGAAGGAATCCTGGGATATATACATCCTGGGATTCTTGTCTTAAGGAAGTAAAGGGATTTTCCAATGCTAGCTACAAGTCCTTTAAGAAAAAGGAAGATGCTATAGCCTTTATGGAAGATAGAAAAGAGAAGATTGAAGTAGACGATGAAACAATAATAGCCTATGTGGATGGATCCTATAACTTAAAGGAAAAGATCTATGGGGCGGGAGTTGTCTACATAAGTAAGGATGGGGAAGAAGAGCTCTACGAATCCTACACAGATGACTTTTACAAGCACAGGAATGTAGCAGGAGAGGTCAGGGCAAGTGAGCTTGCTATAAAAAAGGCCCTAGAAGAGAAAAGAGAAAAAATAATAATATATCACGACTACCAGGGGATTTCTTCCTGGGCCAATGACGAATGGAAGGCCAAAAACGCGCTTACTATTTCTTACAAGAACTTCGTAAAAGAAGCGAGAAAGAGCCTAAAGATAGGTTTTGTCAAGGTCAAGGGCCATTCCAACGACAAGTACAACGACTGGGCAGATAGGCTCGCTAAAAAGGGTGCCCTAGTTGAATAAGGGTAAATAAAAAGTAAAATAAGTTTAGGGAAATGAAGTTCTTCCCTGTAAAATAAACGCTATAAGCTGATGACTTCTACTTAAGAGTAGGGCCATCAGCTTTTTTTAGGAGGAAAAATGTTAACAAATGTCGGACTTATAATGATAGCAGGTCTAATCGGATCTAAGCTTTTTTCAAAAATCAAACTCGCCCCCATCTTGGGTATGCTTCTAGCAGGAATTATAGTAAGCTCCAATCTCTTGGGACTAGTAAAAGGAGATATAGGGACTCTTTCAAAGGACTTAAGGCAGATTGCCCTAGTTGTAATCCTATCGAGGGCTGGTCTAAGCTTATCTTTTGATAGATTAAGGGAGGTCGGTCTTCCTGCAATTCTAATGACCTTCCTTCCAGCAAGCTTTGAGATGGTCGCTATAACATTTCTTGCAAATAAAATCTTTAACCTTCCCTATATCGACAGTGCAATCCTTGGAGCTGTCCTTGCGGCAGTATCTCCTGCCATAGTCGTGCCAAGGATGATAAGGCTTATAGAAGAAGGCTACGGAGAAGATAAGAAAATCCCCGAGATAATCCTTGCAGGCTCTTCCATAGATGATGTCTACACCATAGTGTTTTTTACAGTTTTTATCAATCTTAAGCTGGGAGGTCAAGCTTCTATGGGAAGTTTTCTAAATATTCCTATATCAATTACTACAGGAATTCTTTTTGGAATATTAGTAGGATATATCCTATATATAATTTATTCAAATATAAATTTGGGCAGAATTTATAAGGTAATAGTCCTTATGGGCCTATCATTTTTCATCTTGGAGATAGAAGATTTGGCTAAGGGCTATATAGCCTTCTCTGGCCTTGTGGCTATTATTTCTATGACTATGACGATTAAAAAGCTCGACCAAGACCTTGCAGATGAGCTTTTGGATGTTTATGGAAGCCTTTGGGAGCTTTTTGAGATTTTCCTCTTTGTCCTAGTGGGAATTACCGTAGATCTTTCCGTAATAGGAGAAGAAATTCTCCCAGCCCTTCTTCTAATCACAGGAGGACTAATATTTAGGATGCTTGGAGTATATTTGGCCCTCCTTCCTTCAAATCTTGAAAAATCTGAGAAGATATTTTCAGGCTTCGCCTACCTACCAAAGGCCACAGTCCAAGCTGCCATAGGACCAGTCGCCCTAGGATACGGAATCGCAAGCGGCAAGCTAATCCTTGCCATATCAGTAATAGCAATCCTCTACACAGCACCTCTTGGAGCTATACTTACAGATAAGACCTACAAGAAGTTACTGAAAAATTCTAAATATAATTTTTAATAAATAATATTATTCTAGTAACTAGGAAAACAAAAGGGGCTGTTGCAGAATGAATAAATCGTACCATTATCGTTAG